>CAZYQV010000211.1:0-3372 GCA_964649775.1 uncultured Rikenellaceae bacterium | reverse complement strand
GCTCATTGACCATCGTCATCTCCCTGGCCAGGAACTTTTCATGTGCCGGGTCGATGGCTTTGACGTCCGTGGCGGTAAGCACTTTCACCTTTTCTCCTTCCTCATCGTAATAGACCGCTTTACGCATCACATAATCCTTTTTGCCGATCCAGAGGATCTTTTTGGCAAACCCGTATTCCCGTACCAGCCTGTCGTTCAGCGGCACTATTTCAATCTCGTAGCAGGCAATACCGCCGGCCTCTTCTTCCCCGAATGTACGAAAGTGAAAATCCCCGAGGTTGGGCACAGCCATATCTGCATTGCTGAACTCCGAGCCCATGAAGTTCTTCCCTTTCTCGGTGCTGACGATCTTGCGTATCTTCCGGATGGCCGGCATATACAGCCACATCTCATCTTTTTTGTCCGGATAGTCGAACACCAGCAGGGCGGTGCCTTTCACGTCGGCCGGCTCGAGGAAACGGATGATCCTTTTTTCTACCGTTCCCTCATCACGCGAGGCCATGGCGATCTTACGGATGCGTTCCCTTCCCCTGGCGTCGGTGATACGCAGCTCGGTGACGGCCTCCATGCCGGGCACCTTCGCCACACTGATCGACTTCTGCATAACGGTCCGGGCATCCGGTCCGCCCTGTCCCCACAGTGGCAGGATCATCATTCCTGCCAGGAACACCATTGTCATCATCTTTGTTTTCATAACTATGAATATTAAAATTTTACGTATGCTAAGAACATCGCGGGTGCCGGCCTCCCGTGAGGTGGAGATCCCCTCAAAATATCTTTCCATCATTCCTCTCTTTCACCGTTCCAGAAACTCCGGCCTGAACTTCAGGATCATCGCGGGCACGAGCACGAGGGCTCCCGCCAGACAGGAGGCGATGGAGACGACTACGAGGAAGCCGAAAAAACGGATGGGTGTGAAAGAGGAGATCATCAGTGCCGCAAAGCCGGTGATCACCGACAGGGCATTGAAGGTGATCCCCCTGCCCGTGTTGACGATCGCGTTGTATACGGCCTCCTCCCTGGCGTTGCCCACTTTTCGTTCATGCCTGTAGCGCCAGAGGTAGTGGATGGTATAGTCGACGCCCACGCCGATCATGATCGAGGACAGCATGGCTGTGGCCACGTCGAGCACGATGCCGGCATAGCCCATCAGTCCGAAGAGGACCACCATGGCTCCGGCAAGCGGTATGGTGATGAAGAGCCCCGACCGCACCGAGCGGAAGATGAGCATGACCAGCAGGGCCACCACCACCACGGCCAGCCCCAGCGACCGTATCTGTCCCCGCAGGATGAGGTCGGAGAGACGGGCGTTGATATATCCGTAACCGCCGATGCCGCGGAAAGCAGGGTCGTCAGCCGTCAGCTTTCTGATCTCTTTCACCACCTCATTGATCACCTCCGTACTGCCGCTCTTCACCCGCACCAGCATGCGGGTGTTCTCGTAATCGAAATCGACGATCTGCTCGAAATCCCCCGGGTCTCCTCCCATGCCATACAGCTCAAAGAACTGCGCCACGGCATTGCGTGTGGCAGGGATCCTGTCGTAGTAGGCCTCCCCGGGGTCGTAGAGCGCCTTGCTCATCTCTTTGACAATATCGGCCAGGGAGAAGACATTGCCTACTCCCGCCACTTCCTTCAGGGTGTCGCCATACCTCTCCAGTCGCTGCAGGAGGGCAGGGTCCTTGCAATCGCCGGAGAACCATACGGAGAGGTCCTCCGCCCCGCCGAAATGCTCGTTGATCAGGTCGGCGCTGACACGCACGGGGTTCTTCCGCGGGAAAAAGTTCTCCACGTTCGCATCCACCCTGAGGAGCAGGATGCCTCCAGCCGCGATCACAAAGACCCCGGCAAAGACGGCGACCACCCTTCCCGGCTGGCGTATGATCCCGCGAGCCGTCCTCTGCAGCCACCTCTCCAGAAAATGGGTCTTGCCGGTGCCCTTGGCTTTCTCCGGCGGCGGCACCCTCAGCAGCATCATCACCGCAGGGATCAGGAAAAGACTCAGCATCAGCGCGAAGGCTACCCCCACGGCGGCCAGCACCCCCAACTGTCTGGCCGGCACCAGCACATGTGAGAGAAGGCCCAGGATGCCGGCGACCGTCGTCAGACCGGTGAGCAGCACCGGCTTGTATAGCCTCCGGAAGATCGTGCCCACCAGCTCGCGGCGCGTGAGATAACGTCCCGTGGCGTTGAGCTCCTGGTACAGGGCCACCAGATGGATGCCGTAGTTGTTGGCAATGGCGATCATCATGATGGGCAGCAACACCGAGATGATGGTCATCTTCCACCCCAGCAGGGGCATCATGCCCATGGTGATGAGGATGCTCATCGCCACCACCAGGAAAGGCAGCACCACCCCGCGCACCTGGCGGAAAGCCCCGAAGAGCATGGCGACCATCAGCAACAGGGCCAGCGGCATGAGGAGACTGATGTCGCGACTGATATAGTGTGAGATCTTTTCCATCAGCACGGGCATGCCCCCGAAAAAGACCTCAGCCCTCCCGGGATGGGCCGCCACCACCTGCCCGACACGCTGCACCACACCGTTCTGATCGACCCCGTCGCTCACCGTGGCATAAACGGCCGCCATGGTAAAGTCGGAGGTGACCACCACATCCTTTACCATATCATTGGCCAGGAGCAACCGACGTAAAGAATCCCGCTCCTGAGCCGTCTCCGGGATGAAAGGCAGCGCCGGATCGACGATCATCGCTCCCATCTCCCCGCGTATATCTTTCGCATCGAACAGCGACATGAGATGGGTGATCCCCCTGATCTTACGGATCTCCCTGACAATATCCCGCATACGCAGCAGATCCTCTTTCTGCAGAATATCACTGTCGCGGAAGAGGATGATCACCATGCCCGTACCGCCGAACATGGCATCAATGGTATCGGTATTGACACGGGCCTCTATATCTGGCGGGATCATGGAGTTGATGTCGGGATCGATCTCCAGACGCGGCAGCCACGCCGCAAAGAACACGACGACCCCCACCGACAATCCGATGATCCACCATCTGTACCGTTCAAAAAATTCCCCTCCGGTCATAACAGTTTCGAGTTTATGGTTCGTAGTTAGTAGTTCGTGGTTCGTAGTTCGTAGTTCGTAGTTAGTAGTTAGTAGTTCGTAGTTATGGGTTTCTCTGAGCCCTGAGTTTTCAACCTCTTCAACCTCTTCAACCTCTTCGACCTCTTCAACCTCTTTCGACTTTTCAACTTCCTAAAACGTCACCCTCATTTCCAGGAACACCCCGTTCATCAGGGGGCGCACCAGGTCGTACAGGCTGTGGGTTTTCCCGTGAAAAATATTGCCTCCGGCCGTTATGCTTATCATATCCGAGGCATGCCACTGCACTTTGGGATAGAGGA
>CAZYQV010000210.1:0-2991 GCA_964649775.1 uncultured Rikenellaceae bacterium | reverse complement strand
CCTCGCCTCCTGCTGGGGGGTGCCTGTGCCGTTGACCACTGCTCCCTGCATGGAGAACCCTCCTTCGTAATCCACGCCGGGGTAGAGATCTTTGATCCGGAAAAGGGTGACGTAGGACCGGAAACGGGGGTAGCTGGCCGTTGACGGGTTGGAGATATGGCTGACCTTGTCTTCGAACTTGCCCAGGATGGGTTTTGCGAAGTAAGCCTTGTTCATGAACAGAACACTGTCCAGGGAGTAGCCGTTCCGTGTGAAGTTGATGCGGTAGTCCTTCAGCATCACATATACCGAGTCGGGAGAGTACCCGGCCCGCTGCCAGGTGACCCTTCCCTTCTTACCGTACCAGACAGCTGTATAAGGATCATAGCGGCCGGTGGCATCGTCGATGAGGATGCTGTCAGAGTGTGTTCTGCAGATGATGCGCGTCTTTTCGGGAAGGATGAAAAAAGCGGAATCATAAACAAAACGGAACGGCACCGAATCGGTGGCCCATACCAGTGCCCTTGAGGAGTAAAGATGGCGATGAAGAAGGAAGTCCCTGATACCCGTCAGATAACGCTGTACATTGCGTAAAGGTACCTTCCTGTTGTCCAGGAGCGCCAACAGTCCTTTCTCCCACACATCGAAATAGTCCTTCTGCGGATAATGATCTTCAAGAAAGAGGAAGGTCTCTATATAATCGATAAAATGAGGTGTCTGACGGGCTTTCCGGCTCTTCATCCTGTTGAGCGTGTGCAGGATGAGATCCCTTTTCTCCATGGTGACCGTGCCTGAGTCGGAGGAGACCCTGCGCAGAAAATCCTCGAGCATGGCCATCTCTTGTTCGTTGAGACGGGTGACGGTCATGAAGCTACGGAAGGTTTCTGCAAAACCGGTAGTGTCGGAAGGAAACGGTTTTCCCGCCTGGCCGGAGAGCGGCCGCGGAGAAAGAAAGAACAACAGCATGATAGCCGGCAGCAAAAAGAGAGATCGTAAGCCGGGATGTTTTTGCTCCATGCCTTTGTCGGTTCGCTGAACAGTTTCTATTGGTTGCCTAAAGATATAAACTGTCCGGCGCAATAAAAAATTTTTAAGAGAATCCTTCGGCACCTGAAGCATCTATCCGCTGCAGCCAGAGGCAAAAGAGGACACAACCCTCCCAAAACCGCAGGTTTGGTGTGCCTGCCAACGCAGGTGTTTGCGGTTTGGTATGCCCTGGCGGGCATGTTTGATGTGGCTCGCCACGTTTGAGGTTTGGTATGCCCTGACGGGCATGTTTGAGGTTATGTCCTTTTCAAACTTTCAAACAACCGCGCTTCGCCCTACGTAGCCAGCGGCGAAGCAGTTATCAAACCCTCTAACCGGCAGCCTGTATGATGGCGAAGAAATCTTCTGCTTTCAGTGAGGCGCCGCCGATGAGGCCGCCGTCGACGTCGGGGTTGGCAAAGAGTTCTTTGGCATTGGAAGGCTTGCAGCTGCCGCCGTAGAGGATCGTAATGTCGTCGGCTGTCTCTTGGCCGTATCTTTCGCTGATGAGGTTGCGGATATATGCATGCATCTCCTGGGCCTGTTCGGGGGTGGCTGTCTCGCCGGTGCCGATGGCCCATACCGGTTCATAAGCAATGATGAGGCGGGCGAACTCTTCGGCGGAGAGGAAGAACAGTGCGTCGGAGATCTGTTTTTTTACCACGTTGAAATGTTCTCCTGCCTTGCGCTCTTCCAGTACCTCGCCGCAGCAGAAAATGGGGCTGAGGTCATTCTCCAGCGCCAGTTCGGTCTTCTTCTTCAGGATGGCATTCGTCTCACCGAAATAATGACGGCGTTCCGAATGGCCGATGATCACATGCGTGGCTCCTGTGGACTTCACCATGGCTGCCGACACTTCGCCGGTGTATGCTCCCGAAGCTTCTGCAGCACAGTTCTGAGCGGAAAGACTGATCTTGTCCGCATCAATGTGCCTGGCCACTTCCGTTAGATGGGTGAAAGGAGGGGCGATGATCACCCCCGTATTGGAGGGGATGCCCTGTTCCACAAGCTTGCTGATCTCTTCTGCCAGCTGAACGCCCTCTTGCAGGGTCTTGTTCATTTTCCAGTTACCTGCAACGATATTTTTTCTCATGATCCAGTTTTTAGGTTGATATTAACGAAAGGCCAAAAATAGAAAATATCCGGGAGAGTTCACAGGGCATGGTTCACAGTTTGTCATTTTGCCGAACCCTTTACTTCATCATTTCCGGTTGCTCCTCCATACCAGGACGGGAAAAAAAAGGATCACTGTGAAAAGAAGGACCAGCCGGATATCTGCTTTCCTCCGGAGGGTGCTGAGACTCTGTGACAGCAGGTCGTCTTTCAGCGTAGCAGTGTCAGGGAAGTCGTGATAATGCCATTTGGCCAGGATGGTGCCTTCCTTCAGGAGAAGGAGGCCGGGGTTAGAACGGACAATGGTCTTGCAGGTCGTCTCATCCATGTTGGTCCACGGGATCGGATAGGATTTGCCGAAAAGTTCAGCGGCACTCTCTTCGGGAGAGGCAGTGACCACATAATAAGGGATGCCGTGGTCGTTGCTCCACACATATAAGTCAACGGCATCTTTCAGTGCCTGTATGTCGGCTTTGCTGAAATCGGGTGAGATCAGCAGGAAAATGTATCCTTTTGCTCCCAGTACATAGTCGGTGATGTCCGTGCCGTCTGGGAGGGTAATGGAGAAATCGTGTATGGGAGGGGTATAGCCTTTCTCTATCAGCGTCGTTCTCTGATCAACAAATTTCCAGGTGGTGTCCTGCCAGGGGATGTTGTTCATGGAAAACTCTTTGCGGACGCCGTCTTTTTCGTAAATTAGCACTGTTTTGTATACATCATGCGGTGCATTCCCGGGGAGGGTCATCCCGGAGGGGATATTGGTGCCGGTGCGGTAGGGACGGAAATCGATCAGGGGCAGGTGGTTGTAACTGTACCATGCGACGGAGGTGAAAAGGAGGAAATATACGGACAGGAGAACCCACTCCCTGCCGG
>CAZYQV010000209.1:0-3178 GCA_964649775.1 uncultured Rikenellaceae bacterium | reverse complement strand
CTGCCGGTAGTGTGGGACCTGCGTTCTGGCGACATGGCCCTCGGCGGCCAGGGCGCCCCTCTTGTGCCGGCGGGCGACCGTCTGCTGTTCGGCGAATACGACTATTGTCTCAATCTGGGAGGCTTCTCCAACATCTCTTTCGAGGAGAAAGGCCGCCGCCTCGCCTTCGACATCTCCCCGGTCAACCTGGCCATGCAGCATATCACCCGGCCGCTGGGGATGGAGTATGACAGGGACGGGGAAACGGGCAGCAGGGGGACGGTACACCTCCCCCTGCTGGAAGAGCTGGAGCAACTGGATTATTACCGGCAGCCGCCGCCCAAGTCGCTGGGACGCGAATGGCTCGAAGCGGTCTTTCTCCCCATCCTCGACAGGTACACCCTCCCCCCCGCAGATAAACTGAGGACCCTTTACGAACATATCGCACGCCGTATCTGCAGCCACATCGCAGCAGATGCCGGAAAAAAGGTGCTGGTCACGGGCGGCGGAGCCCACAACCGCTTCCTCGTCACCCTGCTGAAAGAAAAATGCCGTGCCGCCATCATCATCCCCGGCACAGAACTTGTGGATTACAAGGAAGCGCTTATTTTTGCACTGCTGGGGTTGCTGCGCCTGCTGGGCCAGCCCAACACCCTGGCCTCCGTGACCGGGGCCGGCAGGGATGCCTGCTCGGGGGTGGTGACGGAGTTGGGAGGGAAAGATGAGAGATGAGATATGAGAATTGAGTGGTGAGTGGTGAGTGGTGAGTGGTGAGGGATGAGAGGTTGAAGGGGGCGAAAAGTCAAAAGGTCGAAGAGTTGAGGCGACTAACTCGAAACTCGAAACTCGATACTCGAAACTCGAAACCACCAACTACGAACAACATGACACATAACATATTATCACATAAAAGCTATAGGCCATGAAAAATTTTGAGGCGTACAATCCGGTACATCTGCATTTCGGCAAAGGGATCACGTCGGCCCTGGGGCGTGTGACGAAACAGTACGGTCAGAAGGTACTGCTCGTTTACGGCAGGGGGTCGGTGAAGAAGTACGGCTATTATGACATCGTGCGGGGCGAGCTGGAGAAAGCGGGTCTGGCGATCACCGAGTTTTCCGGTATCCGTCCCAACCCGCTGGCCTCGGATGTGGACAGGGCCGTGGCCCTGGCACGCGAAGAGGGCGTGGAGGTGATCGTGGCGCTGGGCGGCGGCAGTGTCATCGACTCGGCCAAGATCATGTCGGTATGTATCCCCGGCAACCTGAAAGCATGGGATGTGATGTCCATGCGGGCCATGCCGCGGGAGGCGCTGCCCCTCATCGACGTGCTCACCGTCGCCGCCACCGGCACCGAGATGAACAGCGCTGCCGTCCTGCAGGACCCCGCAGCAGGCATGAAGAAAGGGCTGAAGATACCCCTCCTCTACCCCAAACATTCGTTCCTTGATCCCACGTTCACCTTCTCGGTGGACAGGGATTATACGGCCTATGGCATCGTCGACCTGATCGCCCACGCCCTGGAAGCTTTCTTCGACGAGGAGGTCTCCATCACCGACCGCTTCGTCGCCGGTATCATCAAAGACGCCATGCACTATGCCCCGCTGGTGCTGGAGGAACCCGACAACTACGAATACCGGGCCAACATCATGCTGGATGCCACCTTCGCACTCAACGGCGTGACCCTCTACGGCCGTGGCGGCGGCGACTGGGGCGTGCATGCCATCGGCCACGTCCTCTCCCTCCTCTACGACGTGCCACACGGCGCCTCCCTCTCCATCGCTTACCCGGCATGGATGAAGCTGATGAAGAAAAAGATCCCCGGGAGGATCTCCCGCCTGAGCGAGCTGGTCTTCGGCGTGCACAGCCCCGACAAGACCATCGAGGAGTTCATCAAGTTCTTCGTCTTCATCAAGTCACCCGTCTACCTCGCCGATATCAACATAGACAATACCAAAAAGTCGGAGATACTGGAACAGCTGATACGCAACAGGGCCGGCGGCATGGTCTATCCGCTCACCGCAGAAGACCTGGAGTATATTGTCAACTTTATGATGTAAATCATACGCTTTTGCAGTATTCCTGCGTTTCTTTTTTACTTTTGCGGATAATTATTTTCTAACCATTAGAACGTTTGCCATGAAACAACGGATTACCGCAGCAGGCATCTTGTTCCTGTTCGTTTCGCTCTCTTCCTACCAGACATATTCCTGTACCAATTTCCTGATCAGCCGGGGGGCCACCGTGGATGGCTCTGCGATGATCTCCTATGCTGCCGACAGCCATGAGCTGTACGGTGAGCTCTATTTCCTGCCGGCCAAAGACTATCCCGCCGGCACGATGATGGATATCTGGGAGTGGGACACCGGCAAACACCTGGGCAAGATACCGCAGGTGAGCCACACCTACAGTGTGGTGGGTAATATGAACGAGCACCAGGTGGCCATCGGCGAGACGACCTACGGAGGACGTCACGAGCTGACAGACACCACGGCGATCATCGACTACGGCAGTCTGATGTACATCACCCTGCAGCGGGCGAAGAGTGCCCGCGAGGCCATCAAAGTGATGGCAGACCTGGTGGACAGGTACGGTTATTACAGCAGCGGAGAGTCTTTTTCTGTTTCCGATCCCGATGAAGTATGGATCATGGAGATGATCGGTAAAGGACCCGGAAACACCGGCGCCGTATGGGTGGCGCGCCGTGTGCCCGACGGCTACATCTGCGGCCATGCCAACCAGGCACGTATCACCACCTTCCCCCTGGAAAAAGACAAGAGCTCTGTCTCCTCAAAAGACCTGGACAAGATCTTCGACCCTGCCGTGACGACAGTATATGAAAAAGACGTTATCAAAGTAGCCCGCGACCACGGGTGGTTCAAAGGCAAAGACAAGGACTTCAGCTTTGCCGACGCTTACGCTCCGCTCGACTTCGGGGCGGCCCGTTTCTGCGAGGCGCGTGTATGGTCGGGCTTCCGCAAGGTAGCCTCCGGCATGGACAGGTACCAGTCGTATGCCATGGGTGAGGACCTGCACAATCGTATGCCCCTGTGGGTGAAGCCCGATAAAAAGCTCACGGTACAGGATGTGATGGAGATGATGCGTGATCATTTCGAGGGCACGCCGATGGACATGACGCAGGACATCGGCGCCGGTCCTTTCGGCTGCGGCTATCGCTGGCGTCCCCTCACCTGGAAGGT
>CAZYQV010000208.1:0-4043 GCA_964649775.1 uncultured Rikenellaceae bacterium | reverse complement strand
AAGGGAGGGATCCATTATGATACGTTGCTGCCGGCAGCATCCGACTGGCACTACCTTGATGACGGCAGCGACCCGGGGACCGGCTGGCGCAGCCCCTCCTTTGATGACTCTTCCTGGAAAAAAGGCCCTGGACAGCTGGGCTATGGCGACGGCGATGAGAGCACCGTCGTCGGGTACGGCCCCGATGCCTCCAACAAATACATCACCACCTATTTCCGCACCCGTTTCACGGTCACAAACCCTTCCGGCCTCACCCGCCTGCGGCTGGATATGATGTACGATGACGGTGCTATTGTTTACCTCAACGGCACGGAGGTGGTGCGTGTCAATATGGCTTCCGGCACCATCGACAGCCATACGGCTGCCCTGACAGCCGTCGCCGGCGAGAACGAAGATATCTTCACCACCTTTTCTCTCCCGCTATCCCTGCTGCACGATGGAGAAAACGTACTGGCCGTGGAGATCCACCAGGTGAGCCCTGCCAGCTCCGACATCAGTTTCGACGCTCTTCTCCTGGGAGGCACAGCAGAACACTCCGACACCCTTTTCTCCGCCGATGCTTCGCTCACCCATTCGGTCAGGGATGATCTCCGGCTGGTGGCCGTTTTCGACAGCACAGGACAGAAGAACACCCTGCATCTCAATGAGATCATGGCCAAGAACCGTTCCTACCCCACCTCGGCCCCTGATATGACCGGCGACTGGATTGAGAACATCAACAGCGGTGATGAAGACATACCGGTAAATAACCTCTACCTTACCGATGATCTTTCCAACCCCGGAAAATGCATGATCCGTGAGCTTGTCCCCGGCAGCAGCCTTGGCGCCCACAGCTATGCTGTATACTGGGCCGACGGCACAGAGAGACCGTCAGGTCATCATCTCAATTTCAAACTGGACGCCCGCGCGGGCGTGGTGGCTCTTTTTGCCGGAGTTGCCGGCGAGATGATCCTGCTCGACTCGGTACAATACTCCCGCCAGGCCCCTGACGTATCCCTGAGCCGCATCCCCGGCGCCACAGGCCCGTGGATGATCACGGACAAACCCACCCCCGGCACGACGAACCGCCTCTTCTTCCGGGAACCGGTAAGCAATATTTACATCAATGAGTTTCGTACCACTCCCGATCCGCGGGCCAATGAATGGATCGAACTGTACAACGACAACGATCATCCCGTGGATGCCGGCGGGCTGTTCCTCACCACGGATCTCGACCGGCCGCTCTCCTTTCGTATCTCCCCCAACAGACCCTGGCAGACGATCATCCCCGCTCACGGCTACCTGGTCATCAGCAACCATGACATAACACGGTGGAACCGTCTGGTATTGCCTTTCCGTCTGGAACCGGAAAAAGGAGAGATCGGCCTCTCCCTTCTTACAGCAGAAGGCAGCGAATATCTCGACTACCTGCGGTATGATGAGCAGGAAAACACAGGCAGTACGGGTCGTTCCCCCGACGGTGACGGCACATGGCATCATCTCTCTGTCGCCACTCCCGGCACGAGCAACAACATGACCCTGAAAAGTGAACTGCCCCCGGACAGCAACATCATCCTCTATCCCAATCCTTCCCGCGGGATCATACACATAAGCAACCGGGATCCCGGCCTCCGGGGCTGCCACGTATCGGTGCGTGTCTTCACCCTTACCGGCCGGCTGGTGCACCACAGCCGGCACGAAGATCTCCGGGAGACCGTCCTGCATTTGCATGTCCCGCAAGGCATCTATCTGCTGGAAATCACCGGCGACAAAATAAACTGGCGACGGAAAATAGAGATCTTCTGATCTGCACCACCGCTCCTTTTTCGGGATGATGCCCCGTCACGGGGATCATTGCCACATTTTTCTCAAACTACTCATTGAAGAACCTTTCAGGCCAAACATGTATAGGACGGAATGATCCCGTTCCGGGAAGCTCCCGGTACAGATAGCGATGTGATCCGGAACCGATTCGCACAGAAAAACATTTTTGTTTTTCTATTGCGGATTTTGGGTTTATCTTTGGCACGCGAAGCGTGAGGAAGTGGGGAAAATTGACAACTTACACCTTTTCTTTTTATGACACACATTCTCCGGCGGGTCACCGCATTGTTGCTTCCGGTTTTCCTGTTCTCTTCAGGATGGACGAATGCCCAGGACAGCAGCAGGTTCATCGCCACAGGGAAGCCTCTGATGACCATCTACTCCAATTTTCACAGTGAATTCTCACAGGGAGAGGCAGGTCGCGCCGGCTTCGCCCTCACCCGTGTCTACCTGGGTTACAAATACGATTTCCATCCCCACTTCACGGCCGCAGTAAAACTGGACATCGGCAGCCCTGACGACATAGGCATAAGCGGGATCAAACGATATGCTTACTTCAAGAATGCTTATCTGGAATATCATACGGAACGGTTCCACTGGTCTTTCGGACTGGTGAGTACGAAGATGTTCAAGCTGTCGGAGAAATACTGGGGCCACCGCTATATCTCCAAGCCTTTTCTCGATCAGTACCGGTTCGGTCCTTCTGCCGACCTGGGGATGGTGATCTCATACAGGTTCCTGCCAACCCTCACGGCCGACTTCTCCCTGCTCAACGGCGAGGGATACACCCGCCTGCAGGTGGACACTGCCTTCAAATACGCGCTGGGGATCACCTGGCAACCCTTAAAGAAATGGATCATCCGCGGCTACGGCGACGTGTACCACCACGCTTTCAGCCGCTCGGTGCTCTCGCTCTTCAGCGGATACAAAAGCGATCACCTCACCCTCGGCGGCGAGTTCAGCTATTACCTCAACGCCGGGCCCGAAAAAATGATGGACAAGTGGGGCGCCTCGGCCTCTCTCTCCTGGGATCTTTCGGACCATCTTCAGTATTTCGGCCGTCTCGACTATCTCAATGCACGCATGCGGGACAAGAACAGGGAGGCATGGAGCCCCACGACCCCCGGAACGGGCCTGACCACCGGCATACAATACGCTCCGGTGAAGCATGTCAAAATGGCTCTCACCTGGCGCTCCTGGACACCGGAGACGGCCTCGCGGGTGCCCTCCGGCTGGATCCTCATCAACCTGGAAGTACATTTCTGAGACCGCAAAAGCCTGCAAAACAGTCCCTGACACAAGGTGAAAAGGCATAATTTTTGTACCCTTCCCACACCGGAGATCGTCAAACAAAAACGCAACTGCTATGAGAAAAAATGTATTTTTTTTTCTGATGGCCGGGATTCTGCTGATGATCACCGGCTGCAGCAAGGAAGACACAGAGCCTGAGGTGAAACTTCCTTCTGTCGCAAAAGACAGTGTGCTGGTAAATGTTCCCACGGGTCTTAAACACTCTTCAGACCCCTTCGCCCAGTGGGTGGTCAGTTTCTTCGACGGGCTGAACGGTATTGCCCGTTATTCCAACGACCTGCGTCCCCCCCAGGGAGCAGCTTCTTTCCATGCAGATGTCGCCGGGGCGGTGGCCTATACCTGGACCGACGGATCGGTAACTTACTGGTTGGTCTACCATGAAGAGAACGGCAAGTGTATCTGGCGTGTGGATGCCGACTTCGGTGAAGGCAAACAACAGTATATCTACGGGGAACAGAGCTGCGACGGCAAGAACGGCAAACTGGATGTACAACTGCCCGGAGAGGGGGATTATCATGCCTCCTGGCAGTATGATGACAAGAACGTGTTCTCCTTCACCATCGAGAGCACATACAACAACATGAGCCTCACGCTGGAGGGAGAGATCAACCCCGACGGATCGGGGCATGCCAGCGTAAAAAACAACGGCATGGTCCTGCTGACCGTGACCTGGAACGCCGACGGCAGCGGCTCTTACAAGCTCTACACCTCCAACCCGCCGTATGAGGGCAGCTGGAGCAACGATTAAAGAAAAAAGCCGGGTCTCCCGGCTTTTTCTTATTTCTCTATGCCCAGCAGTTCCACCTTGAATATAAGTGTTGAATAGGGCGGCACGGCCTTGCCGGCCCCTTTCTCACCGTAGGCAAGGTCATAGGGGATGTATACCTCCCAGACAGAGCCTACGGGCATCATCTGCAGGATCTCCGACC
>CAZYQV010000207.1:0-6129 GCA_964649775.1 uncultured Rikenellaceae bacterium | reverse complement strand
TGTGTAGGATACCGTTACCGTCGGTCTTTACCGTCACGGGCTCTGTGAGCGTGCCGGGGATGCGTACCGTGCAGGGTTCGCTGAACCTGAGTGTCAGCGGGTCGCCCACGTGTATCTCTTTCTTATCCACGGCGAGGGTCTTGCTGTCGCGGATGCTGTCGAGGCGACGGATCATCTCATGATAGCCGTGATCTTCGAGGTATTTCACCCAGCGTCTCTCGCCGTACAGTTTTCCGTGTGCCGGTCCCGGCCGCATATCCTCGATGACGCTGCGGCCGTCGCGTACCGCTGCCAGAATGGATTCGAAGGTATTGTCGGCGCCGATAATGATGTTGCGGAAACGTCCGCCCGAGTCGAGATGGCCATAAGGCGTGCGGGAGGTATCATACAACACCGGCGGCAGGCCGGGCAGGTCGAGCACATAGTGAATGTCCCAGCCGCAGATGACCGGCACCTTCTTCCCCTCCCTGTTCCGCCTCTCCATCCATTCTATCTCTGCCGGCTCCAGTTCGGGCTGTGCCGCGTCGATCACCCCTGCCGCCAGCATGGAGTCCATCACGCCGGTGCGGAAGATGATGCTGTCGGAGCCCGGGTGCGAGACGGGATGGGCCATGGCCACCAGGCCCCCGCCGGCTTTCAGCCTGCGCATCTCGCCCCAGTAGTCGGCACTGCTGTTATCAATACCCTTGGGATGGTTCCGCACGGTCACCACGTGTCCCCATCCAAAGAACTGCTCTTTGCCCAGATAGATCTTTTTGTTCTTTGAATAAGCCTCTATGCCTTTTTTGGTCATAGGATCGGAGACCGAATCCCCGCCCATCAGGCACATAAAGTCATAATGATAATAATCCAGTGCTGCCAGGAGGAGGGCAGGATTGTCCTGGCCGGTTCGTTTCCAGTGGTCGTGGAACCCGCCCAGCAGGATCCTGTATTCTCCTACTTTTTTCACATTTTCTTTTTCCCGCTGTCCGCATCCTGTCAGGAAGAGGGATATTGTCATCAACAATAACAATAACCTGGTCCACTTTTTCATGACAAACTATTTTTTATAAATGATCCATTCCACACCGTCGTAGCAGGCTACGCCGCCTCCTGTGGCCAGCCATATCTTCCCCTGCCGGTCTTCTCCGATGGCATTGATCCTGTTGCCGGCGAGACCATCCTCCACGGTATAGCTTTGCCAGGTATCACCGCTCAGCGACGACAGACCCTCCGGGGTGCCGAACCATACGGTGCCGCGGCTGTCCACAAAGATCGATAAAACCACATTACTGACCAACCCATTCTCTTTGGTCAACACTGTCCATCCCTCACGAGTATCTTCTCCCGTATGCCGGGCAGCTCCTGCGGCGGTGCCGAACCACTGGCAGGTGTCGGACACGATAAACACCGACAGCACCCGGTCGTCGGGCAGGCCGCTCCAGTCGGTATCGATCAGGGAAGCACCGGTAATACCATCCACCCCGTCATACCTGTAACGGGCGACGCCGTCGCCCGTGGTACCCATATAAGACCAGCCGTTCGCCGCTGAGGCCATGCAGGAGATCTCTTTGATCTTCAGGGCGGCGTACGACACGCTATGCCAGTCGCTGATATAAAAAACGGACAAACCTTTTGGGGTCGCAAACCAGCGGACATTCTCCACGTCGACCGTCACGGCCATGACCGTATCTGAGGCCAGGCTTGAGTTACTTGTCCTGTATGCCGTAGCAGAGGTCACGCCGTCCACGGTATAGTCATGCACCGACACCCCGTTGTTCGTGGCCACCCACAACTCACTGCCGTGGGTACCTTCCTGTCCGGCAAGACCGTTGACCCCTTCTCCGGCCACCCCGTCGGCGGGCGTATAGGTCCGCCATACGTCGCCGTTGAAAGAGACCAGGCCGGCGGAGGTCCCGAACCATGCTACCCCGCCGCCATCGATGTACACCGATGTCACATCATCGGAAGGCAGGACACCCGTCACAATGTCATCAGGCACCTCATCCTGTCCGCATCCGGACAGGACCACCAGGACAACAGCCGGTAAAAGGATCCTGACAATATCGCGCCTCATATTATATCTTTTGTATCTTCCTTGTGATCTTCTCTCCGTTGTGGGTTATCTCCATCAGGTACAATCCGGGCTGCAGGCCGGAGATGCTGATACGGTCTTTCAGTGTCCCTCCGTTCTTGGACATCTCCCCTTCCAGGACGGACCGGCCGTTCAGGGTGAAGATGCGATAATGTATCATCCCGTTCCACCCGTTGTCAAGGAATATATTCAGGCGGCCGGCTGTCGGGTTGGGGAAGAGATTCAGCGAAGCCTCCTCCCGCGAAAGTTCCCGCATTGCGGAAGGTCCTGTCAGGAACTCTTTCAGCAATTCTATGCCTTCACCTGTTCCCAGGTTGCGGCTGTATTTTTTATCTGCAGCATTGTCCCAATGCTCATAGACGCCCAGGCTACCGATCACGGTACCGTCTTTCTCAGGGTCATAACGCACGCCTGACGGCCAGAAGGAAGAGTCGGCCGCCTGGTAAAGGTAATCATCCACGCCCGACATATAGGGAAATTGTTCTTCCGCCGGTTTGTCTTTCATCTCCCCCAGCAGGAAATCGAAGCCTACCGATTCGATGGCCACGGCATCCTGGGAGAGGAAGATACTGGAGGGGTAGTCGCCGTTGAAAGGAGGCATGTCCCATTTGTATATCTTCCCCCAGAAGTCACGGCCGCCCCATATGCCGTCGATCATGAACAGGACGGTCTTGCCGCCCATATCCTTGTGGCCCATGTAATCCACCAGATGGCGGTAATGGCCTGTTCCTGCCACCTCATAGGGCAGGGAAGCATGGGCATAGCCAACGTTCATGGTGCCCGACACATTGTCAGCCAGCTTGATGATCGATCCCTGATGGTTCTTCGCCGTCAGGGTGATGCCGGCAGCGTTGTGGGTCTTCAGGGCAGCCAGGTTGATGAGGTAGGCGGCGTCGAGGTAGTGTTGCGGCAGGCATAAATCCAGCGAACCGTCGCTGAAATGCAATACTTCCGTGGCGGATTTCCGGGTTTTCTCACGTCCCTGCTCCCCGATGCCGTCCACATAATGCACATCCGGGAAAACGGTATGACAAAGGTCCCAGTAGGTATTGCGGAAAGCACGGAAGTTATCTCCCACGTAGATATCCTCCTGCTGCACATGATAAACGTTGATGAGTTGTTTCAGCAGGGCAAAGACCAGCTCCGGGGTATTGTCCATATATTCCGGATACTGTGTCGTCCCGTAAAAATCGCTGTAGCTGCCGGGGTGCACCGAATTGGTCAGGTTAAGCTTGATAACGATCTTCTCGCCGTTCCGGTATCCCTGTGCTCCGCGGTCATGTTTTTTGTTGAACCAGGTAAAGAGGGAGTCCCATGCCTGTGCTGTGTTGCCTGCACCTGCCAGGTCACGGATTCCCTTATCGAGCATCGAGTCGATGACGGTCTGGTCGGCATTGCCTTTCTGGTACCAGTAGTCGAAAGGCTGATTGGTCATATTCTCGTTGGTGGCGTCGGGGTTCCATACCCACACCACGCGGCCCGGCCGGAGGCCCGTAGCTTTTCCCACGGGCTGGTTGGGGGTGAAATCCGCCGGGGTGAGCATCGCTGCAACGCTCTTCCTGTTATTGACCACCAGCGAGATCATGCCCGTGGTCAGGGCCAGGAAAAGGAAGAGAAAAGCTATGCCGTATTTTTTGTTATTCAGGTTTTTCCCGAAACGCCGGAAAGAGAAAACCGACGAGGTCACGGCCAGGAGCCACAGCACAAAAGAGGACATCATGGGTGCCGCCACCCGCATACAGGGATAAGCTGCCCGCGAGGGTTTCGGGATGACCCGTATCAGGAACCAGACGGTGGAGGCAACCCCCAGGAGGACGAACATCAGGCGACCTCTGATATGATGTTTTTTCATCCATTCGATAATTCCCCGGAGTTTTCCGGGATAACTGTCCCGCCTGCACCGGGATGCGTTCTCCTCATTAAGGTTGTCAATAACGATCCGTTCCTCCTGCATAAATTTCTCCTTTTCCTGATGATCAAAATTATTCTTTTATGAATTTCCGGTACAATCTGTCGTTGTTGTTGCCCACCATAAGCACATATAAACCGGCAGAGAGATCTTCCGTATTTATCCGCATACGAAAGGCACGACCTTTCTTGGTCATTGTCATTGTTTTCCTGATCTCCCCCTTCATATCCCATATTTTACAACGGAGGTCACCTGTCCAGCCGTTGTTCAGTTGCAGGGTCAGTCTTTCCCCGACGGGATTGGGATAGAGCGAGAGAGGAGGGTCACCGGCCTGATCTCCGGAAATACCGGTGACCTCATGGAATACGGTATCATACAACAGGGAGCCGCCGAGGGTTTTGATCGCCACACTGAGCGAGTCACCTGCAGAAGTGATCAGAACATAGTTCGCCACTGCTTCGGTGAACAGGGCATAAGGATCTGGATAGACATCCCCCGCTTTCAGGGATGTGTTAAAATAAGGGATGGTACCGGGCAAGGCCACCTCGGCATAATAGCCATATCCCGAGATGACCAGGTCCCCCTGCTCCACCCATTTTTTCCATGCCCCGTTTTCCAGGTGCCGCACTTCATTGTTCATGGCATTGTAAAGTGTGACGACGAAATCATCACCGGCATTGCCGATCATGTTGCGGTACCAGCGGAACTGTTCCGACGTGGCATCATAGCTGTGGCAGGTCTGCCATGTGGTGCCGTAGTCGCGCAGATGCTGCAGGTCAAGGGCAATGAAACGTATCTTTTTTGCCGGGATGCGGAACATCCATTTCCATTCGTCGTCCGGGAGGGTAAAGAATGAACGGAAGGCCGTAGCATTGGTATCATAGACCATATGATCTTCCGGAGGGCTGCTGCCCCGGGGATATATTTGTTTGTCATGATTGCCTGTGGCCGGCATGAAGGGGATCGACCGGAACAGGGCGGGATGGGCTTCCACCAGTCTGAGGAAACTTTCCGTACAATGGATATCCCCCTGTTCTCCGTAACGGTACAGGTCGGGCACGTTGTCGCCGCAGGTCATGATGAGGGAAGGGTTCTCTGCCAACACGGCTGACATGTCGGCGTTACCGGCATACCCCCAGTTGGAGATAACGGCCACCCGCAGGGGGTTGTCTGCCGGAAGGCTCCGGAAAGTGTACCAGCCGGAGGTATCATTGCCGGTCCTCACCTGATAACGATAGAGGCTATCCGCATAAGGAAGGGACACCGCCAGATGATGAAGCAGGGTATGCTCAGCGACCGTATCGGAGAAATGCCACGCCTCTCCACAGGTAACCTCAAGGCCGGCATCGCCGCTGTCGGGGGAGTGCCAGCTGACAACCATCTCCTCCGGCGTGGCTTCCTGAAACCCCAGCCATATCGCCCGGATCGGAGACTCCTGGGCCAGAGAAGAGATAACTCCTGCAACCCAGACGAAAAATACTGATAACCAAATGACCGGTTTCATTTTTTATTAACGTGAGTTCGAAATAAAAAATACGAGAAAATATTTGTAGAAAAAAGGATTGTTGTTATCTTTATTGTATTGAACAACAACAAGATAAAACATCAATCCTTATGAACAGTAACGTAAATTTAGTAGAAATTTTCTATTTCACGGACGAATTCTGCAAAGAATTTTCTAAAATGGTCAGGGGACACCAGTTGAAACAAGACAATGGGAAAAGGCACAGAAATAAGCCCTCACGGCTCAGTGATGCTGAAGTAATAACCATTCTGATCGCTTTTCATCTGGGAGGGTTCCGGAATCTAAAACATTACTATATCTACTATGTACAAAAGCATCTGAAATCATATTTTCCACAAACCGTATCCTATAACAGATTTGTGGAGTTACAGCAAAAAGCATTACTGCCTATGGTGTTGTTTCTAAAAACCTTACGTTTGGGAAAAAATACCGGGATCTCTTTTGTAGATTCTACCCCTATTCGTGTGTGTCACAACAAGCGAATTCACAATCATGAAGTTTTCAAGGTATTGCCCAAAAAAGAGGTAAATCTACGATTGGATATTTTTTTGGATTCAAGCTTCATTTGATTGTTAATGATCAAGGAGAGATCATAGAATTTGTAATAACACCGGGAAATAT
>CAZYQV010000206.1:0-8390 GCA_964649775.1 uncultured Rikenellaceae bacterium | reverse complement strand
TTTTCCATATAAGCATAATGATAACCTTTGCTGTTCACCTTGCGCGACATAGCGATGACATTCGTCGGGCAGGAGATCACACACAGCTCGCACCCTTTGCACCTTTCTATGTCCACCACGATCGCTCCTTTGACTTTTGCCATGATCTTCTCTTTTAAATTATCTGCTCAAAAATAATATTTCAACATTCTTTTTATCCTGTTTTTTATCATATCCAATGATGCCGGACAGCACACGCCGTTATTGCGGGTGGTCTTTCCTGAACAGTTGCAGCCGCTCTCTCAGGTCGCCGAACTGGTCGGGCATCACCTGGGAGACACAGGCCCTGATCCCCTCGGTGCGTGTGCTGCCGGTGATCTCCAGCGAGATGGCCCCGATGCCGTAGTAGAGCAGCTCCTCCACCAGCTCCACGCCGGTCATGCCGGGATAGGAGACGGTGAAGTAGAAGCCGTCGGCCAGCGGTTCCCCCACATCATTGTCATACACCAGGCGGAAGCCGTTCTCCAGGAAGATCTCTTTCATCACCCTGGCTTTCCTGCCGTATTCCCGCACCTCCTCGACGAAGTTGTATTCGCCGTCGTTCACCGCCTTCAGGATACCCTGCAGGGCCCACTGCGACGAGTGGGATACCCCCGACGAGAGGGAGTAGAGGGCTCCGTAGATCATGGCGTAACCCAGCTCGGAGGAGGGGAAATATCGCTTCAGCGCCGGGAAACGCCGGTTGTAGAGATAATCGCTGATGATCATCATCCCCACCCGCTGGCCGGCATAGCTGAACGACTTCGAGCTGGAGATCAGCAGGAGGTAGTTGTCCGTATAACGTGCCACGGTGGGCTGGTAGGGCGGCTCTCCCGGCTTCGAATAGTCTTTGCGGAAGTCCATGCCGAAGTACGCCAGGTCTTCGATGACGATCACGCCGTACTCGGTGGCCATCTCGCCGATGATCTGCAGCTCCTCCTCGGTGAGGATGAACCACGCCGGGTTGTTGGGACTAGAGTAGAGGATACTCGACACCTTGCCCGTCTCGAGGTACTCGAACAGCTTGTCTTTCAGCCTGGGGCCACGGTGGTCGTAAATGTCGAACGACATGAAGGTATGGCCCAGCACATGACACTGTTGTTTCTGTACGGGAAAACCGGGGTCGAGGAAAAGGGTACCCTCTTTGGAGGGGTCGGTACGGTTGGCCACCATGAAGGCAGCCATCGAGCCCATCATGCTGCCGACGGTGGGCAGGCATCCTTTGGGGTCGACATCTATGTTCATGAAAAGCTTCGCGAAGCGGGCGATCTCCTCTTTCAGCTCCTGCACCCCCTCGATCATGGGGTACCTGGCGGCGACGCCACGCTGCAGGGCCGCTATCTCGGCCGCCACGCCCGGAGGAGCAGGGTCGAGTCCCGGCACGCCCATCTCCATGCGGATGAAACGCACACCCGTACGTTCCTGTATCTGGTTGACCGTGCGGACGATCTCGCGGATGGTGCCGCGTCCCACACGCTCCAGACAACTGGTGCGGATGACCTCATCCACTACGGCAGGATCTACGGGAGTCTTTTTCATAACCATCTGACATTAAAACAAAAAAGGCAGCATACGCCGCCTTTTTTGCATTCTATACCCGGTCAAACTCTTTTAGCACGATCTCCAGCCATTTGTCAAGTCGCTCCGGCGTCTTCTCCGGTTCGGTATCCTCGTCGAGGGGTAACCCGATGAAATGATCGTCGATGACGGCCTCGGAGGCCTCGAAATCATAATCTTCCACCGGCTCCTGTCCGACGATACGTGCTCCGTGGCGCAACAGCTCACGCCCCAGCATACCCATGGCATCGACGAAATGAGAGGGATACATCACCTGGTTGCCCAGACCATACAGGGCAAAGGTCTTGCCCAGAAAATTCACCTGCTCCAGACCGGCCACGATCTTCGCCCAGGGGTCTTTTGCGGACGCGTTGGACCAGCTGTCGGCACCTACCGTGGAGATACCGAAAATGATGTTGTCATACTTTTCGATATCCTCCACCGTGGCCTCATCGACGGGAATCAGGTCCACACGGTCACCCGCCTTTTCGCGGATCATCTTTGCCACCTTCTCGACCGACCCGCCACGCGGGCCGTATATCAATGCTATCTTCTCCATACTCTCTCTCTTCAAACGGTTCTAAAAATTGATTGTACGAATATACAAAAAAGTTCAGAGTTCGTGGTTCGTGGTTCGTGGTTCGTGGTTAGTGGTTAGTGGTTAATTAGTTTTGAGTATCGAGTTTTGAGTTATTCGCTTCATCGCATCATCGCTTTATCGCATCATCACCTCTTCGACCCCTTCAACTCATCAACTCATCAACTCATCAACCCTTCAACCTATTTCTCATAGAAATGCATATCCCGGATATATTTCCACACCGGTTCGCGGAAGAAGAAGCGCATGTCTTTGCCTTCTCTGATGGCCCGGCGCAGGAAGCTGGAGGATATCTCCATCTCCGGGGCTTCTGTGACGCTGATGTGTGCCTTGGGGATCAGTTTCTCCAGGGAGGGGTGCAGCGTACCCGTATCTGATCCTTTGCGGGGGTATACGACGATCTCATAGCGGCGCACCAGCTCTTCGAAGTTCTTCCACTTGTGGAGGGTGACCAGGTTGTCGCTGCCCATGATGAGCACGAACTCCCTTTTCGGATATTTCTCGGTGAGGTAGGCCAGCGTGTCGATGGTGTAGGAGGGTTTGGGCAGGCGGAACTCGATGTCGCTGGCCCGGAAACGGGGGTCGTCCTCCAGGGCCAGGCGCACCAGTTCGAGGCGGTGGTACTCGGCCAGCAGGGAGGCCCGTTCCTTCAGCGGGTTGTGGGGTGAGACGACGAACCATACCTCCCGCAGCCCGGCATACTCGACAAAATAGTTGGCGATGGCCGTATGACCGATATGCACGGGGTTAAAGCTGCCGAAAAACAGGCCTGTCTTCATGGTTCGTGGTTAGTGGTTCGTAGTTCGTAGTTAATTAGTTTTGAGTATCGAGTTTCGAGTTAGCCGGAACATCACGAGGCCCAATGCAGTCATCTCCTAACCCAAGACAAAGCCAGACTTTGCGAGGAGGAGCTCCGCTCCGACGAAGCAATCCTATCAAATCCACACGCGTCTATCTCTCATCATCGCATCATCTTTTACCCGCCGTAGCCTTGTGCGAAGACGGGGCTTTATCGCCTCACTATGCCTGATCGATAAACCCTTTCACGATCTCCTCCGCTTTTTTCAGTGTCTCTTCCAGCACGTCGTTGACCAGGATCACGTCGAATTTATCTGCGTAGCTCATCTCTATCTTTGCTTTGGCCACCCTTTCGCGTATGCTCTCCTCGGGGTCGGTGGAGCGGTGGCGCAGTCTTTTCTCCAGCTCCTCCACCGAGGGGGGCATGACGAAGACGGCCAGGGCGCGCTCGCCGAACTGTCTTTTGATGTTGAGGGCTCCTTTTACATCCACGTCGAAGACCACGTTCTTTCCTTCTGCCAGCAGGCGTTCCACCTCACTTTTGAGGGTGCCGTAGTAAGTGTCTTCATACACCTCTTCCCATTCCACAAAAGCATTTTCTTCAATTTTCTTCCTGAACTCCGCCGGTGTGAGGAAGTAGTAATCTTTCCCGTGGGTCTCGTGCGGCCGTTGCGGGCGGGTGGTGGCCGACACCGAGAAAGCCAGCGAGGGGAAGGTCTTCAGCAGATGGTGCACGATGGTCGTCTTGCCTGCCCCCGAGGGGGAGGAGAAAATGAGGATCTTTCCCTCACGTCCTGGTGTTCCTGTCGGCCGGCTCATGAAGAGGCGCTATAAGACGTTGAATGTTTGTTCTTTGATCTTCTCCAGTTCATCTTTCATCCTCACCACCAGTTTCTGTATCTCTGCGTGGCTGGCTTTCGAGCCGAGGGTGTTGATCTCGCGGCCCATCTCCTGGGTGATGAACCCCAGTTTCTTCCCTGTGGCGCCACCCTCGGCGAGGGTCTCGGTGAAGTAACGGCAGTGGTTGGCCAGCCGTACCTTCTCTTCGTTGATATCCAGTTTCTCGAGATAATAGGCGATCTCCTGCTCGAAACGCTCGCGGTCGGCCGTCTGCAGGGTGCCCAGCTCGTCGAGCTGTTTCTGCAGGCGTGTGCGTACCGCGGTGATACGCTCGGCCTCGTAAGGGCTTACCTGCTGCAGCAGCTCCTCGATGACGGTCACATGACTGCGCATGTCCTCTTCGAGCATTTGTCCTTCCTGGCGGCGGAACTGTTCCACCTGCGTGGCAGCCTCCAGGAGGGTCTCTCTCGTCTCCTGCCACAGCTCCTCGTCGATCTCCTGGCTTTTTTCCGATAACACCTCGGGCCAGCGCAGGAGGCTCTGCACCAGCGCCTCTTCGTAGATGATGTCCAGCTCGGTGGCGATGGCCCGCAGCTGTTTCAGGTAGTGGCTCACCGCCGCACTGTTGACGTCGGGATAGGTGGCGCCGGTGAAGTCGGTGATGGAGAGGGTTACCTCTATCTTGCCCCGCACCAGTTTTTCGGCAAGCAGCCTGCGTATCTCTATCTCCTTGCTCCTGAACAGGGCGGGCAGCCGCACGGAGATATCCGCCTGTTTCGAGTTGAGCGTCTTGATCTCGGCAACGATCTGCCGTTCCGGAAAATCACGCGTCACCTTGCCATAGCCTGTCATCGAAAGGATCATTCTGTGGTGCTTTAGGTTTATGGAACAAAATTAAGAAAAGTTTGGAGTTTGTGGTTAATGGTTAGTGGTTCGTGGTTCGTGGTTAGTAGTTAGTGGTTCGTAGTTTCGAGTTTTGAGTATCGAGTATCGAGTTAAGCGGGACATCGGGAGGGGGCTTTGTTCGCCATAGCGCCTCCATGAAAATTATTCCACATTATTCATTCTTTCCACTCCCATCTTCCTTTTCACGATCACCTTGTTGCGGTATCTTCCTGTGAGGTAGTATAGGAAGGAGAGGGTGAAGCCGGTGAACATGCCCATGGGCACGGACCACCAGATGCCGATGACGCCCATGTGGCGGGAGAGGAGCCAGGCGGAGGGGATGCGTATGAGCCAGAGGGCCACCAGGGTGATGAACATGGGCACGAGGGTGTCGCCGGCGCCGCGCAGCACGCCGTTGATGGAGAACATGGCCGAGAAGATGATGTAGAACATGCTGACGATGACCAGGTATTGCCGGCCGATGGCGATCACCGAGGCATCTTTGGTGAAGAGGCCCATCAGCTGGGCGGGGAAGAGTTGCACGATGAGGGTGATGGTCAGCGAGATGGCGCTGCTCATCAGCAGGGTGGCTATAAGGCCGTGGCGCACCCTCTCGGGCTTGCCCGCCCCCAGGTTCTGTCCCACGAAGGTGGCCAGGGCCGCGGCGAAGTTCATCGCCGGCAGCTGCGCGAGCGAGTCGAGACGCCCGGCCACCGAGTAGGCGGCGATGACGTCGGTGCCGAAGGTGTTGACGATGCCCATCAGGGCCATCATCCCCAGCGCCACGAAGGTCTGCTGGAAGCCGGTGGGCAGACCGATGCGTATGCTCTTTTTGAAGATCTCGCGGTCGAACTTCATCCCGAAGAAAGAGATGCGGATCAGCTTGTGGTACTTGTTGAGATACCAGATGGCCACGGCCAGAGCGCCGGCCTGGGCGGTCACCGTGGCGATGGCGGCGCCGGCGATGCCCCAGTGGAAGACCATCACGAAGAGCAGGTCGAGGGCGATGTTGGTGAGGGTGGCGCCTATCTGGAAAAAGAGCGGCGTCTTCGAGTCACCCAGCCCCCGCAGGATGGCGTTGGTGCCGTTGAAGCCGAAGAAGACGATGATGCCGGCCAGGATGATGTGCAGGTAGCTCTTGGCCTGCGGCAGCACCTCGGCAGGCAGTCGCAAGAGGGCGAAGAGATCTTCGCTGAAGAAGATGCCCAGGGCCGACATAAAAATAGAGGCGAAGAAGGCGAAGATGTAGAAGGTGTCCATCGCTTTCTTCACCTGCTCCAGCTTGCGGGCGCCGAAGTACTGGGCGATAACGATGGTGGTGCCGCTGGCCACACCGATGAGCAGCGAGATCACCGTGAAGATGATGGGGAAGGAGGCCCCCACGGCTGCCAGCGCCTGCTTGCCCAGCACATTGCCCACAATGATGCTGTCGACGATGTTGTAGAGCTGCTGGAAGATATTGCCCAGCAACATCGGCGTGGCAAAACGGATGATCAGCTTAGCCTCTTTGCCTGTCGTGAGATCCTTCATCAGAAAAAAGTTCAGGGATTGCAAAGGTGCGGATATTTCTTGTGATATAAAAAGATTGACTTTTTCTTCATATAGATGTAACTTTGTTTTGATAACCAAACAGAAAGGAGGAGTGCGTAATGAAAAAGACGATCTTTACGCTGGTATTTATTTTGTTCCTGCTGACGGCAGCCATGCCGCAAAATATTCCCAACAGGGGTTTTGAAGCCTGGGACACCCTGGAGCTGTATGAGGAGCCGGCTTCGTGGATCACCTCCAATGCGTTGGCGCTGATAATGAACGACTCATTGCTCCCAGTGCAGAAAACGGAGGATGCTGTTTCCGGCAGCTATGCTCTTTACATGGAGTCGGGTGTGGCGGGAGATGACACGGTGGCCGCCTTTACCTTCTGTCAGGGGTTCGTGGCAGGTGATTACCCTGATCTGAGATTTCTCGGAGGTTTTCCCTTCACCGGTGAGCCCGATTCGCTGACCGGATATTTTAAGTATGATCTTCCCGAAGAGGATACGGCACGTATTCTGGTGATCTTCAAGAAGGAGGGTCAGGTGCTGGCCGAGAGCTGGTTCTCCCTGTATGGTCAGCAAACCACGTACCGGAGGATCTCTTTTGCTTTGCCCGACCTGCCGGAGGCTCCCGATACGGTTTTTTTGGGGTTGGCAGCCACCACCCCGTGGGCGCCGCTGCCCGGAGGTCATCTCTATGTCGATGCGTTGGCCTTCGACCAGGGAGGGGATATCCCCAACGGGGATTTTGAGGAGTGGACGATGCTCACGTATACCGATCCTGCCGGCTGGAGCAGTGGCAACGCCATCTCGGCAGTCACCCACAGTGAGAGGATGTGTGAGCCCACCACCGATGCCCATTCGGGGGATTATGCCCTGAAAATGGAGACGGTCTATCTTAATATCCTCGACGACAATGCAGGTGTTATCACGACAGGACAAATAGGTGTGAACAGTCTCTCGGGAGGTTTTCCCGTGCAGGCTGCTCCCACGGTGATACAGGGTTACTATAAGTATCAGCCGGTGGGGAGCGATCAGGGCCAGCTGTTGGTGATCTGCAGCAAATGGGATGAGGAGCAGGGAGAGCGCGACCAGCAGATACGCTTCTTCGCCCTGCCGGCCGCAAGCGAATATACTTTCTTCAGCGACACCCTTCATCTGGGAGATATGGAGGTGGATACGGTGAACATCGTCGTGGCTTCCGGATGGCTTCTGGGAGCGGAGAACGCCCCGCCGGCCGGATCAGTGCTTTATCTCGACGACCTGTGGCTGGTGAACCCCTGCGATTATGCCGATACCACGCAGCTCTTCCCCTTCCGCGATACTACCTTCTGTGAGGGCGACAGCATCATCCTCGATGCGGGTGCCGGGTATACGTCTTACCTCTGGTCGGACAGCAGCACCACGCGGACCCTCACCGTCAGCGAGAGCGGGTACTACAGCGTGACCGTCACCACCGGCGGCGGCTGTAAGATCACCGACGGGGTGACGGTGCATGTGGATGCATGTACGGAAAGGAAGGACGTGCCAAAAGATGAGGTGTTGCGGATCTATCCCAACCCCTTCGGCGAGCGTTTCTTCGTCCGCCTCCCGGAAGGAACGGAAGGCCGGGTGCGGGTCACCGTGGCCAATGTCCTCGGTCAGAAGGTGCATGAGGTGGAGGCCGAAGCCGGGGCATACGACCGTCTGCAGGTGGATATGAGCGGGAAAGCCGAAGGGATCTACTTTGTCCGCATCCGCTGGAACGAAGGGGAGAAGGTGCTGAAGGTGATCAAAAGGTAGGAGGGGATGAATAAGTGCCTTGAGTGCCTTGAGTGCCTTAAGTGCCTTGAGTAACTAAAGTTATAAGTTATAAGTTACCTGCCTGCCATTGGGAAAGCCCACCTTACGGCAGGCAGGCCTGCCTGCCTCCCTGACGGGAGGTAAACCGGTAGGCAGGGATGTTTGATGCCTGCTGCGCAGGCGTTTGTGGTTTGATATGCCCTGACGGGCATGTTTGGTGTGCCTTCGGCACGTTTGAGGTTAATGCCCTTTCAAACCTCAAACCTTCAAACAACCGCGAAGCGGTTACCAAACATTCAAACTCTCAAACGCGCGTAGCGCATCAACCCTTCAACTCTTCAACCTCTTCGACCTCTTCGACCTCTTTGACCTCTTCGACC
>CAZYQV010000205.1:0-2698 GCA_964649775.1 uncultured Rikenellaceae bacterium | reverse complement strand
CCTTTGTAGTTGACGTCCGTGACAAAATCGAAAGCCTGCTCCTCCAGCTGTTCCAGTCCACCCGCTTTCAGCACGCCGGCATTGCTGATGAAGATGTCGAGGCCGCCAAAGGCAAAGACGGTCTCCTGCACCATCCTGTCCACCGAGGTGCTGTCGGTGACGTCCGTTCTGACGAAGGCTACGGCCTTGTTGCCGGTTTTCTCCGCCAGCTCACGCACCGTGCTCCTGCCTGTCTCCCCGTTGATGTCGGCCACCATCACGCAGGCCCCGTCGGCGGCCAGGTGCTCTGCCAGTCCTTTGCCGAAGCCCTGCGCCGCCCCGGTGATCAGGGCTATCTTGCCGGCCAGGGGACCCTCCGGCCGCATTGTCTGCCGAGGTGCTTCCCCGCCCTGCAGGAGTGCTTCGGCGGCGGTCGCCTCCGGCGCCCATGCCAGCAGGCCGGCATCGCGGATCATCATCAGGCCGTGATCGCCCTGTCGCGAGGCGGCCAGCTCTGCCACGACCTGCTCCGTCTCCGCAGCAGCCATATCGACGTATCGGGGCGGCATGCCTTTCCATCTCTTCCTCCACTCCCCGAAAGCCTCTGCCGTACGGGAAGCTTCCAGAAAAGCACTTTCTCCGCAGAGACGCAGCACCGGGCCCCCTTCTAATCGCATGCGCAGGGCCGGCAGGAGGGTATATGCCATACGTTCTCTGATCTCTTCCGTCATATCTTATTTTTCTTTTTGTTGCTGAAAATATCCCACCACCGATGCCCCGAGGGTATGGAGCAGTCCCCGTTGTTCGCTGTTGGCAAAGCCGTCGGGGTCGACGAAGCCCCTCTTGTTCCTGGCGATCTGATACTGGTGGGCCGCGACGATACATGCCGACCGCCAGGCCACCCAGCGCAGACGTTCTGTCAGCGGCTCCTGTCCGCGACACGACACCTTCAGGGGGATCATCTCCGGGGTGTTGTGTTCCGTGCCGAAGAGTACCAGGAAGCCGCGGCGCACGAAGAACTCCACATAGTCCTCCAGTATGCTGCAGTCGTTGCGGCCGGGGATGAACTCGACGGCGAAGACGTTCATCGCCTCCAGGCTCTCGGCCAGCTTATGCTTATCCTCCTCGAAGCCTGTGAAGTTGCCGGAGGCATCATCCCCCAAGACAGGATAACAGGGTATCCCGCCGGCCCTCAGGATGAAGTCGATGATCTTCTCCACCGGCAGAAAAGCCTGCGGGTCTTCGGGGATATAGGCAGGACCTCCTTTCTTGAGCAGACGGGAGCGTATCTCGTTCTCTATGGCTGCCGCATTGCCGGCAGGGGCCCTGAGAGGCTCTCCGCCGAACATGCGGCGGTAGGTCTCCTGCTGCTCTCCGGTGGGGACATTCCTCTCCACCTCCAGACGGATGGCTTTGGCCACATGACGTTCCCGCACCAGATCCACCGCCAGCTCGTCTTTTATGCGTTCGTAGGAGAGACGTATCCCCGGTACCGTCCTGCCAAAGTATTCGTTCACCTTCTCCACCATGCGGCGCACCTGGTCGCTGCTCACAGCCGTCAGCTCATCCAGCAGCGTGTCGTAACCCTCCGGAGCCACCCAGGGATAGCGCAGCCCTTTGCCGCTGAAATACGTACGGCCGGGGTTGTTGGGGTCGTTCACCAGTATACCCGCTTTCTGCTGCTGCTCCAGCAGGCCGATGAACTCGATGTTGAAGAGGGGGAAGACCCCGTACTCCTGCGCCAGACGGAAGAACTCATCATAGCCTTTCACCGTATTGAAGTCGTTGATGCCCAGGATGTCTACCCCCTCCTCCACAGCCATGCGAAAAGGCTCCTCCAGGTCACGGAAGGCACTGAACGAATAGGGCGTATGGATGTGGGCATTGGCCTCGAAGGTGCCTTCTTTCTTGTACGGCACCAAGGCGTTCCAGTCAGGAAAATCTGAAAAATCTTTCATCGTCTGCAAATATTTTTCTGCGGGTACCAGTTGCCCGCCGATATTTTTTATATGTCAGGAATACCTGTCAGGGCCTCTTGCTCACCAGGACGTCGCCTCATCCGGCACGTGGGCCAGGTCTTTTGCGATCCAGTCGGCCTCCGTCAGTCTCTCGGCCGGGAAGCTGGTGGTGAGCGCCAGCACACGGGCACCGGCTTTCTTCCCCGCCGTCACGCCGGCCGGAGCATCCTCCACCACGAGGCAGCTGCCTGGCGAAAGGCCCAGTCTCTTTGCCGCCTTCAGATAGATATCGGGGGCCGGCTTCTTGTGTGTTACATCCTCGGCCGTGACCAGTGCGTCGAACCACTCTTCCGGCAGCTCCCCCTCCCGTAGGTTGATCAGCATCTTAACCCTGTCGGCACTGGTAGCCACAGCCAGGCGCAACCCTGCGGCACGACATCTCCCGATAAAGTCATGCACGCCGGGGAGTACCTGCAGGTTTTCGCGGGCGATCTCCCCGTAGATCTCATACACCCTTTTCTTCGCCTCCGTCACATCCAGCGGAAAGCCGTATTTTTCCGCCACCCCTCCCAGGTAACGCACCTCGCCCGTTCCCACAAAAGGAAGGAAATCCTCAGCTCTCACGGTCAGTCCTTTCTCGCGGAACATCTCCATCGAAGCACGGGCGATCAGCTCCTCGGTATCCACCAGCACCCCGTCCATATCGAACAATATTCCCTGCAGCATAGCCATTCAGGATACGATCTCTCCCACGCCGTTCA
>CAZYQV010000204.1:0-3525 GCA_964649775.1 uncultured Rikenellaceae bacterium | reverse complement strand
CACCTCCTCGCCGGCGGGCCGCAGCAGGCGTGCCGGGGCGGTGAGGCTGATCTCGTCGTAGCCGTCGAGGCTGTGGACGATGGCGTAGTCTGTGCCGGTGCCGGCGTAGACGCCTCCGTAGAGGTCCTGCACCTCGCGGCTGAATACGCCCACGAGCTGGCTCTGCGGGCGGGCGGGGTTGACCATGGGGCCGAGGATGTTGAAGAAGGTACGTACGCCGAGGGCCTTGCGTACCGGTGCCACCCTTTTGAGGGCGGGGTGGAAGAGGGGGGCGTGGAGGTAGCAGAGGCCGGTCTCCTCCAGCTCGCGCCGCAGCTTACCGCTGTCGGCCGAGAAGCGGTAGCCCAGGTGCTGCATCACGTCGGACGAGCCGGCCGACGAGGTGGCTGCGGCGTTGCCGTGTTTGACGACGTATGCGCCGGCACCGGCACAGACGAAGGCCGTGAGGGTGGAGATGTTGAAGGTGTTCTTGCCGTCGCCGCCGGTGCCGCACACATCCAGGGTGCGCAGGCCGTCAAGGTCGACAGGCACGGCCAGCGCCAGCAGCGCCTCGCGGAAGCCGGCCAGCTCCTGCGACGTCACGGGACGCATCAGGTAGGCCGCCAGGAAAGCCGCCACCTGCAGCTCATCATGCACCCCCGTGCCGATGTCCGTCATCACCCGGCGGGCCTCCTCCCTGTCCAGCACCTCTCCGTGCGAAAGCTTTTCCAGGATCTTTTTCATCTTTTTAGCGGTTTTTTGGAGACAAGGCGGTGCCTTGTCTTTACGTTAGTATTGTGTTTCCTTTGTTTGTATCCATCCGGAACAGTCCGTATCAATACGTGCCGGTGTTTATCCAGTTTTTGATCATGGTGTAGCCGTGTTCGGTCATCACCGACTCGGGATGGAACTGCAGTCCGCGTACGTTGTATTTTTTGTGTGTAAGACCCATGATCTGACCGTTGTCGTCTTCGCTGGTGACGGTCAGCTCCTGCGGCAGGCTCCCGCGGTCGACCACCCATGAGTGGTAGCGGCCGGCGGCAAAGGTGTCGGGGAGCGTCTCGTAGAGAGGGTCGTGTGTGAGGACGTGTATCTGCGACTGTATGCCGTGGTAAGGTTGTTCGAGGTTGACCAGCCGGCCGCCGAACACCTCGGCGATGGCCTGGTGGCCCAGGCAGATGCCCAGGATATTTTTCTCCGGCGCCCAGCGGCGCAGGATGGCCAGGGTGTTGCCGGCCTCGCCGGGGATGCCGGGACCGGGAGAGATCACGATCTTATCATACTCCTCCAGCTCGTCGGGCGTGACCTCGTCGTTGCGGAAGACATCCACCGTGCCGCCCGTGATCTCCCGCAGGTAACAGACCAGGTTGTAGGTGAAGGAGTCGTAGTTATCGATGACGCAGATGTTCATGAGTTGATGAGTTGAAAAGTTGATGAGTTGAAAAGTTTGGGGTTATATGTTTTCTGCCATTTTAATTGCTTTTTTCAGGGCGGCCAGTTTGTTGTTGACCTCCTGCAGTTCGTTCTCCTCTACGGAGCGTGATACCACGCCGGCGCCGGCCTGGTAGAAGAGGGTGTTGTCTTTGCTGAGGAAGGAGCGTATCATGATGGCGTGGTTAAGGTCGCCGTTGGCATGGATGTATCCCAGGGCGCCGCCGTAGAAACCGCGGGCGCTGCTCTCGAGGGTGTCGATCAGTTGCATGGCGCGGTACTTGGGTGCGCCGGTGAGGGTGCCGGCGGGGAAGGTGGCGCCGAACATGGCTGTGCTGCCGGCGTCGTCGTTCAGGCGTGCCGAGACGGTGGAGACCATGTGGATGACGTGGGAGTAGAACTGTATCTCCCGGAATTTCTCCACCTGCACGTCGCTGCCGTAACGGCTCAGGTCGTTGCGGGCCAGGTCGACCAGCATGATGTGCTCGGCGTTCTCTTTCTCGTCGCCGGCCAGCTCGACGGCTCTTTTTTTGTCGTCCTCGTCGTTGCCCGTGCGGCGGAAGGTGCCGGCGATGGGGTTGATATAGGCCCTGCCGCCGGAGATCTTCAGGTGCGTCTCGGGCGACGAGCCGAAGATGCGGTAGTCGCCATAGTCGAAATAAAAAAGGTAGGGCGAAGGGTTTACTGACCGCAGGGCGCGGTAGAGGTTGAAGTCATCGCCGGCAAAAGGCTGCTCGTAGCGGCGCGAGAGGACGATCTGGAAGACATCCCCGCGGAAACAGTGTCTCTTCCCTTCCCGCACCATGGCCAGGTATGCTTCGTCGGAGAGGCCGGAAGACTCTTCTCCCGTGATGCGGAAGGAGCCAGTCGAGACGGCCATCTTGTGGATGAACATCTCTATCTTCTCCAGTTCCGGCGTTTCGCCGTCAAAGAGATTCTCGGAGATGATCATGGTGTTGTTGAAGTGGTTGATGGTGATCACATAGCGATAGAGGCTGTACCGCAGGTCGGGGATGCGGCTTTTTTCTGCGGCGGGGGCAGAGAGACGGATCGTTTCGAAGTACTGCACCGCATCGTAGCCGGTGTAGCCGAAGAAGCCGTTGGCCGGCACCGTGTCCGGCTCGCGGAAACGGAAGTGGTCCATAAAAGCGGCGAGCACCGGCGCGAAGGAGCCTTCCAGCCGGTGGTGGCGGGTATAGCGGTCACTGATCTCTTCGTGCACCTCAAAATCCTGCACGGTGATCGAGGCCACCGGCGCAAGGCAGATGATCGAGAGGCTGTCCTCGCTGCTGTGGTAGTCGGAGCTCTCCAGCAGCAGGGCGCCCGGGTAGATCTCCCGCAGCTTGAGGTAGATGGCCACCGGCGTGATGGTGTCGGAGAGGACCTGTTTTGTTACCGTATGTATCGTGAATCTTTCCATATTGTTGATCTTTTTTCCAAAAAAAAAGGCTTACCGCAGTCCGGTAAGCCTTTTGTGTTTGTGCATGCAGCTTCCTCCTTACGGTAAGATCCTCTTATCGTAAAGCCACCACCAACATGTATTTTTTGCGTTGTACATCATTTTCTTTTGCCGGCAACAAAAATAGAAAAAAAATGGGAAAACAAATCTTTATGCCACTTTTAATTTCCGCAGGTTGACTCCCTCGAGTTTTTCTTTGGCGTATTTCAGTGTGATCGTCAGTTTTTTCTTGCTGGTGCCCGGCACTTTGAACATAGCATCCATCATGATCGTCTCGCAGATGGAGCGCAGGCCGCGGGCGCCGAGGCGGAACTCGATGGCCTTGTCGACGATGTAGTCGAGCACGGCCTTGTCGAATTTCAGTTCGATGCCGTCCATCTTGAACAGTTTGATGTACTGTTTGATGATGGCGTTCTTCGGCTCTGTGAGGATACGCCGCAGGGCGTTCCTGTCGAGGGGATGGAGGTAGGTGAGCACCGGCAGACGGCCGATGATCTCGGGGATGAGCCCGTAAGCCTTGAGGTCCTGCGGGGCGATGTATTGCAGGAGGTTGTCCTTGTCGATATGATCGCGGTTCTTGGAGGCGCCGAAGCCCACCACCTGGGTGTTGAGGCGTTGGGCGATCTTCTTCTCGATGCCGTCGAAGGCCCCGCCGC
>CAZYQV010000203.1:0-10629 GCA_964649775.1 uncultured Rikenellaceae bacterium | reverse complement strand
CTCTTCCGGCATATACGAATCAAAATGTCCGTCCTCATAGAAAAGGATCACCCTGACAAGACGGCCTCTCACAGGCATTTTAAGCGCTTCTGCAGGCCTTTCTGCCGTCGCCGGGGGAATGACCTCTTCTGCTTCTGCCGTCGTCTCAGAGGCTCTGTTTTCCTCTTCCCGCGTCTTTTCAGCCTCATTTTCGTTGTACAGATCCCCTTCCCCAGGGAAAAGATCCTTTTGTACCGGCGTTTTCAGCATGTTCCCACGACCGGTGATGAACCAGTCGGCATTCACTTCGGGAAATGACACAAGAAATTTCCGTAAAAACTCAAACCCCGGTTTGTTCCTCCCGGAAAGAATATGGGAAATGCTCGACCGCTGAACACCGATCCGGTCGGCCAGCATTCCCGAAGAAATATCTTTCGCCTTCATAAAGGCAATGATCCTGTCCGCTATATCTTTTTCCTGTTCCATGTGAATATTTTTTTAAGAAAACGGGGCTTTACAAATGTAACAATTATACAATTTACTTTTGTAACTCTTTAGGATTTACATCTGTAATTCCGTTTGTATATTGTGATCCCGTCCTCCATTCCTGATCTTACAGTGTAATATATGTTTCCTGATCCCTGCCTATTCTGTATAGTACTTCAATACTGGAATACAGCGCAAACACAATGGAATTTAACATCCTTAAAGTATATGTATAGGTGTATTATGTAATATACTGAATAGCAGCCATTATAACATGTATTTACTATAAAATATAAGAAAATGGCACCTCTGTCTCTGTGTTTTGTTGTATCTTTACTTTAATACGCCTTTATATAATACTGGTTTACAGCATATAATGATCTTTATTTGATCGGTTTTACAAAAGTAAATTACACGGGGGTTTACATTTTACCCGGACCTCTTATCCGGCTACAATAATGTATACATCTGTTATACTTTTTCTCCATTTCTTTCCGGTTTGCATTTTACATTTGTATAATTCCTCGTAATTGCCATATTTCACTCCGGAAACGGTTGCCGGAGCATACAGGACAGCCATGGAGCAATTAAGTTCGTGAAAAATTCTGTGAGACGCCCGGCAGGTGACTTCCCTCCTGCCCTGCCGGGGTGATCAGGATTCGGTAAAGATCAGATAAAGTACGGGCACGACGATGAGGGTCAGCAGTGTGGATACGAGCAGGCCGCCGATGATGGTCCAGCCCATGGGTGCCCAGATGAGTCCTCCCCTGAGGGTGAGTGGCAGCAGTCCGCCGATGGTGGTGAAGGCGGTCAGGAGGATGGGGGTGAATCGTACCTTGCCGGCAACGATCACGGCTTCGTAGGTGCTCATCCCCTCCTTCCTCAGGGCATTGGAGTAGTCGACGAGGATGATGGAGTTGTTGACCACGATGCCGATGAGGCTGACCAGGCCGACGAACGACATGAAAGAGAAGCTGTAGCCGGTGAGGAAGAGGGCCCACAGCGAGCCGGTGACGGCCAGCGGGATGGCGACGAAGATGATCAGTGGCTGCCGGAACGAGCGGAACTGCAGCACCAGCACGGCGAAGATGGCGATGAGGGCGATGATGCCCGCCTCGCTCATACCGCCGAACGACTCGTTGCGGTTCTCCAGCTCTCCTGCGATCTTATAGCCGTAACCAAAGGGGAAGTTAAGGCTGTTGAGCTGTTCCGTGACGGGTTTCATCACGTCGTCGAGCGAATATCCTTTCTCCAGGTCGGCGGTGATGAGGATGCTGCGCTGCATGTTGTAACGGGTGATGAGGCCGGGGTCGCTGCGCAGCTCGGGCCGGGCCAGCTCACGCAGGGGGATGAAGTGGCCGGAGAGCGACTTCACATAGAGGCGGTCAAGAGCGGAGAGCCGCAGCACGCTGTCACGCGGCATGCGCACCACGATGGGGTACTCTTTGCCTCTCCTGTCACGGAAGTAAGAGACGGTAGTGCCGTTGACGGCGGTGCGTATGGTCTTGTCTATCTCCACCACCGGCACGCCCAGGGCGAGGGCTTTGTCTTTGTTGATGCGGAAACGGATGTCGGTGCGGTTGAGCTTGACCATGTTCTCCACATTGATGGCGCCGGGGGTGCTGCGGACGATGCGCTCCACCTCCCCTGCGAGGGTACGCAGCCGGTCGAAGTCTTTCCCGTAGACATAGATCATCACGGGGGCTTTTACGGGCACCCCCTGGTCATACTCTTTGATGTGGATATTGGCAAAGGGATAGCCGGCAAAGGTGCGGCGCAGCGTGGCGACGGTCTGCTCGTACACCTTGTGGTCATAACTGTTGAGATGGACGTATATCTCACCGAAGTCCTTGGCGTAGTTCTTCGGGAAGAGGTTGTAATAGATGCGGGGGTTGCCGTGACCTGTGTTGGCTGCGTATTTCTCCACGGCCGGCAGGGTGTCCAGCACCCTCTCCACATACCGCACCACACGGTCGGTCTCGCCGAGCGAGGCGTTGGCGGGCATCTTCACCCGCACCATGAAGTCGGGCATCTCGGCCGGCGGGAAGAAGCTGAGACCGATGAGGGGGAAGAGGCCCAGCGAGGTCACGAACACCAGGGCGACGATGCCCAGGGTGAGGCCTTTGTGGTGCAGCACATAGTCGAGGGTCTTTTGATAGGGTCCTTCGATCAGGCGGTCGAGGATCTTCTTGAAACGTCTTTCCCTGCCCCGTATCTTCGCCGTGTTCCGGAAGGCATGACTGGTGACCAGCGGCGTGAGGGTGAGGGCTATGAGCAGCGAGGCGGTGAGGGTGTAGAGGATGGTCAGGGGCAGCGAGCGGATGAAGTCGCCCGCTTTCTCGGGCATCATGGCGATGGGGATGAAGGCCAGGAGGGTGGTGAGGGTGGCCGTCACCACGGGCCAGGCGATGGACGAGACGCCCTCGGCAGAGGCTCTTTCGGCGTCATAGCCCTCATGGATGAGACGGTTGATGTTCTCGGTGACGACGATGGAGTTGTCCACAAGCATGCCCAGGGCCACCACCAGCGCTCCTATGGATACCTGCGGCAGACCGTAACCCGAGAGGTCGAGGAAGCCTGTCCCGATGACCAGCGAGAGGGGTATGGCCAGGGCGACGATGAGCGACGAGCGCAGCCCCATGGCCAGCAGCATGACGATGCTCACCAGCAGGATGCCCTGCAGCAGGTTGTTGATGAAGCCGCCGATGCGGTGCCTGACCCACACCGACTGGTCGAAGACGACGGCCAGCTCTATGCCGGCGGGCAGCCCGCGGCGGAAATCCTGCAGGAGGGGCTCCAGTGCCTGCCGCACGTCGAAGATGTTGTAATCATCTTTCTGCATGACGTTCACCCATACGGCGCGGTGACCCTTGTAGCGGGCCAGGTAGGCAGGATCGTGCGGCGTGAGGCGCACCTGTGCGATGTCGCGCAGGTAAACGACATGCCCCTGCCACGACTGCACCACGGTGTTGCGTATCTCGTCGAGGTCGCGGTAGCTGCCGCTGGTCTGCAGGTTGAAGCGTCTGCCGTCGATGACCATCTCGCCGCCGGGGATGTTGGCGTTGTTCGAGCGGATGACGTCGGCCACCTGGTCGAAAGAGATATGGCTGTGGGCCATCTTCACGGGGTCGGGCAGGATCTGTATCTCCTGCTTCTGCTCGCCGGCGATCTCCACCTTCTTGACCCCCTCCACACGCTCGATCATTTTCTTCAGCTCGTCGGCCTGGTTCTCCAGCAGACGCCAGGAGGCGCTGTCGGAGAAAAAGGCCAGCTGCATGATCGCCACATCCGAGCTGGTCCACTCGATGATATCCAGACGGGTGATCCCCTCCGGCAGGCGCGAGCGGGTGCTGTTCACCTGCCGCACCAGCTCGTCGTATTTCTCCCGCGGGTCGGTGTCGTAGGAGAACTCCACGCCGATGATGGCGATGCCGTTGCGTATCTCGGTCTCTATCTTGCGTATGTCGTCGAGCTCGTTGACGGCCTCCTCGAGGGGCAGGGCGATGAGCTGTTCCATGTCGCGCGGACCCGCGCCGGGGTAGACCACCACGATGCTGCCGCCGGGGACGTATATGCTGGGGTTCTCGGTACGGGGCATGGTGAGATACGAGTAGACCCCGAAGACGGTCAGCAGGAAGAAGACCGTCAGGGTGAAAGCCGAGTTCTTGATGGCCAGGCGGGGAATGTTCATGCGCCTACTTTTTTTCTGGGTTAACCACCGAAATGATCGTCACCGGTGCGCCGGGCACCAGGTCTTCCAGTCCGTTGGTGACCACCGTGTCGCCGGGCTGCAGACCGCTGCTGACCACCAGCAGCGAGTCGAGGAGGGTGGTGATGGTCACCTCGCTCAGCACGGCCTTGCCCTCTCTCACGAGCCATATCTCTCCCTGCATGCGGTCGCCGCCGCGCAGGGCACGGAAAGGCAGGGTCACCGCCTCCTCCCCTGCCGACGGCCATATACGCACGTTGGCGATGAGGCCCGCCACCAGGCGGATGGCGGCGGGAGCCAGGGTGATCTCCGTCTCCCAGGTGTTGGTGTAGGGGTCGGCGGCGGTGCCTGTGGCGGTGACGGTCCCCGGGAAGAGACGGCCGGGCCAGGCGTCGAACAGCACCGTGGCCGAGTCGCCCGGACCGATACGCACGATGTCGCGGTCGGGCACATGGCAGCGCACCACCCACGCCCTGTCGGTGGAGGCGAAGAGCAGGACGGGGTAGCCGGGAGCGATCATCTCGCCGCTCTCGGCCAGCCGCTGCAGGATCTTGCCGTCGGCAGGGGCGCGGATGACGGAGTGTTTCAGGTTGAAACGGGCGATGCGCAGGTTGTTCCAGGCGATGTCGCGGGCGGTGCGTATGTGCTCCAGCTGCTCGAGGGTGGCCACGCTGTCACGGTAGAGGTTGTACACGCGGCGGTAATCACGCACCGCCTTGTCGTAGGCCAGCGAGGCCTCCCGCACACGGGCCTCTATCTCGGAGAGGTCGAGGGAGGCCAGCAGATCGCCTTTTTTCACCGTGGCGCCGTCGTCGACGGTGATCTTCGCGATGAGACCGCCCGTCTTGAAGCTCAGCTTGATGCGGCTCTTGGCCGTCAGCTGTCCCGTCTCCCTCAGCGGCACCGTCACCCGGTGCTTCTCTGCCACCACCACCTCCACCGGCAGGGGCGCCGTACCCTGACGCCCCTCCGCCGCTCCTCCGCCCCGGCGGCAGGAGGCAGCCGCAACCAGGAGGATCCCTCCCAGGAGAAAGACACTTTTTGTGGTCATTCGTATGGATACCATATCTAAACTATTTCATTAGGTAAGTAGCTGTAACACGTTCATAATCCGCAAGTGCTATCATATAGTCGTAGCGGGTGATGATATTCCTCAGGCGGGCGCCTGTCATGTTGGTACGGGAGTCGAGGAACTCCACATAGCTGGCCATGCCCTCCTCGTATTTGCGAGACATGACGCTGAAGGCTTTGGTGGCGGCCTGCTCCTCGTCGGCGGCAGCCTCCATCGCCTTGCGTGCTGCCCGGAGGGTGTGCCAGGCGTTGTCCACCTGCAGCTGTATCTGCCTGTCGAGCTCTTCCCGGCGGGCCGTGAGGCGGTCGATCTCGAGGCGCGTCTGCTCGATGCGCGACTTTTTCTGCATGCCGCTGAACAGGTCCCACCGCAGCACAAAGGAGGCCAGGGTGAAGTCGTGGTCGAAGTCGAACGCATATTTCTCCCCCTGGATGCCGTAGTCGAGGGCGGCAAAGAGGGTGGGCAGGCGGTTGTTCCTGTTCAGTTTCAGCTGATAATCAAGCGACTGCAGGCCGTGCTGCAGCTGTTTCACCTCTTCGCGGTTCTGCAGCGCCAGCGTCCTGTCACGTCCCGCGTCGGGGAGGGACGGCGGCAGGGGCGGTTCGCCGGCAGCCGTCAGGATGGTGTCGCCGAGGGGCCGGTTGAGGAGGAAGTTGAAATAGACCCGGGCAGCCCGCAGGTTCTTCCCCGCCTCGGCAGCGTTCTGCTCAAAACGGCTCAGCTCGGAACGCGCCCTGTACACCACGTCGATGGTGACCTTCTGGTTCTCGTACAGCTTCTCATTGAGGCGCACGCTCTCCTCCAGCACCTTGCGCGTACTGGCCACCAGCTTGTCTATCTGCACCATCTTCAGGTAGGTATAGTAGGCTTTCTTGATATCGGCCACCAGGGCCCGGCGGTAAGCGTCACGGTCGGCCCTGTGGTAGAGGGTCATCTCCTTGCGTATCTTATAGTTATACAGGATATCGGGGTTGAAGAGGGGCTGGATGAGCTCCAGCTTGGTCTCCTGCTCGTGGGGACGCAGAAAACGGAACTCCTGGTTCTCGATGTCCGTCGGGAAGAGGGTGCTCTGCGTGAGATAGTTGAGAGTGGTATAGACGGGGTTGATCATGTCTCCTACGGGGAAGTAGATGGTACGTCCCCCCTCGGCCAGCGAATAGCGGGCATTGAGCGACAGGGCAGGAAAGAAGTAAGAACGTGCCTCGTCGAGGGCTTTGAGACTCTTCTCGTAGTCGGCATCTTTCTGACGCAGCGCCAGGTTGTTCTCCAGTCCCTGCGAGATGTACCAGGAGAGCAGGGTGTCGCCCTGCTGCGCCTGCCCCGCCGCCAGACAAAAGAGAAACAACAGCAAAACGCTCTCAACCTTTCTTCTTGCACTCCAGTCCATAGAGCAACACTTTTATCTGGTTACGGATCAGCTCGATGTTCCCTATCTGCAGCATCTCCAGCAGGCGGCCCCGCAGGGCGATGAACTCGAAGACGCCGGAGACCTGCGCCCACAGGATGATCGCCAGCTGCTCGGCCGGTATCTCCCCGTTGATGCTGCCGTCGGCCTGTCCCTCACGCAGCACCTCCATGAAAAAGACCAGGGGCGAGTCGTCGCCCAGGATCTGCAGCTTGGAGGCATCGTCCACCTTCTCGAACTTGCTGGCATCGAAAGAGATGATCGCCCGGAAATAATCGGTGTGCTCCCGGAAAAAACGGATGTAGGCCTCCCCCATCTCCAGAATGTTCTCCAGTCCGCTGCGGCGACCATCATACGCCTCCCGGATCAGCCGGTTGAGGATCTCCAGACCCCGCATCACCACAGCATAGTGGAGATCTTCCCTGCTCTTGAAATAGAGATAGAGCGTGCCCTTGGAGAGCTCGGCCCCGGCAGCGATCTCATCCATGGTGACATGCTCGAATCCTTTGGAGAAGAAAAGACGCTCGGCCGCATCGATGATCTCGTTGCGCCGCCGCTCTTTCTCCCGCGCTTTGCGTTCGGTAATACCCATGATGTACGAGTGTTTAATGAATGACTAAGGGTCATTTTATAAACAAATGTATAAATTAAAGTTGAAAAGTCAAAGGGGTTGAGGAGTTGAAAGGTTGAAAGGTTCGTGCTTCGAGCATCGAGCTTCCATCTGGTTCCTCACGCTGTCAGGATGGCTGCGCCAACGCTGACAGGTGGGGGCGGGGAAAACCTGTCAGCGTCCACAGGACCTGACAGTGTTGGGGGAAGGCCAAAGGGAGATAAGATATATAAAGAGGATTAGGGATGAGGGTTTAGGGCCTTCCGCTCCCCGAGTGGGCTGAGCGAAGCGAAGGCTGTATCGAGGGGCGCGGAAGGGAGCTTGAAGAAGCTTGATGCTTGATGCTTGAAGCTCGAAGGGTTGAAAGGTTAAAAAGTTGAAGAGTTGAAAAGGTGATAAAGCTAGAAAGCGATGCCTGCCTACCGGCAGGTAGGATGCGAGCTTAACTCGAAACTCGATACTCAAAACTATGAACTTTAAACATTTTGGGTATTGGATATTGTGATTTGGAATTTATTTGTGATTTGGAATTTGAGTATTGGGATTTGTCGAAGGGACGCGATGAAGCGATGAAGCGAGATAGCGAGATAGACGCGTGCCAATTTAATGGGGTTGCTGCGGCCTCGCAATGTTCCGACTTGCTCTGATGACGCGAGCGATAGCGAGCAAATGCCGGGCCGCAGGGCCCGAATGACAGTCGCGCAGCGACCCAATGCCGCGCCCGCAGGGCGCCAATGACAGCCGGGCATAGCGAGGCATACGTCCAACTTGCAACTCGATACTCAAAACTACTAACTACGAACCACAAACCACTAACCACGAACTACGAACCACGAACTATTTAACTCGATACTCAAAACTCAAAACTCAAAACCCGGAAAAGGCTCCACTTCGAGCTTCGAGCATCAAGCTTCAACCTTCAACTTTCCTCCCGCCGCACGTATCGCTGCCCGGGCGAGGCAGACCATCGGGTCGGTGACGGGCATGCCGGTGGTCTCTTCCGACAGCACCAGCGAGAGCTCGGTACAGCCTGCGATCAGCACGTCAGTCCCTTTTTCTTTCAGTTCGGCGACGGGTCCCCCGAGCATTTGCAGGGGCTCTTCCCTGTATCCGGCCTTGATCCCTTTCTCCCCGTAGATGGCCTCCATGGTGATCTTCCGGTTCTCCTCTTCCGGCATCACCAGGTCGAGACCCGTCTCTTCGAAGATCTTCTTATAGGTACCGGTCTGGTAAGTGCCGAGGGTGGCCAGCAGACCGAAACGCGTGCCGGCGGGGTACTTCTCTTTCATGCAAGCGGCCGTTTCGCGGATCATGTGGAGCACCGGCACACGCAGGTGCTGCGACACCTCTTCGTGGAAGTAATGTGCAGTGTTGCAGGGCCAGAGGATACAGCATACGCCGCTTCTCTCCAGGAAAAGGGATCCTTCGGTCAGCGCCGGCACGGGGTCGGGGCCGCGGCCCAGGATGTAAGCCGACCGGTCGGGGATCTTCGGATTGTTGTAGATCAGCACAGGCAGGTGATCCTGGTCTTTGGCTGCCCGTGTGTTGCGGATGATCAGGCCGAAGAGGAATTCCGTGGCTTCGGGCCCCATGCCGCCGAGGATGCCGATGGTGTTCTTTTCCATGGTGTTATTTTTTGATGGCGCGGTACTCCTGCATGATCTTCAGCACTTTCTCTTTGGGGAGGGCTTCCACCCTGCGTCCCCGGTATCCGGTGACCGTCTCTGCGGCAAAGAGCGAGTTGAGGATAGCCTCCTCGGTAGCTTCGATGACCGCCATGAAGAGGGGCGACATCGCCTCGTTGCGCAGCACCCTCCCCGGCCTGCAGAGGCTGTCGCTGCGGTAAGGGATACGCACCTCCGGCGCCACCGAGAAAGCGATCACATAGTCGCCGCTGCCGTTGGACGAGATGCCGCCGGTGTTGCCCAGGCCCAGCATGGCCCTCTTGGCCAGACGGTACAGGTTGCGGTAGCCGAGGGGTGCGTCGGTGGCCACGACGATCATGCAGGAGCCGTCGGGGGTGGCCGCGAGCGCATCGTGCAGGTAGTACTTCCCCAGGATCTCCCCCACCGGCACACCGGCGATGCGCAGGTTGCCGCCGAAGTTGGTCTGCACCAGCACCCCCACGGTGTACCCGCCGTACTGCTCCGGCACCACACGCGAGGCGGTGCCTATGCCTCCTTTGTAGCCGAAACAGACCGTGCCCGTGCCGGCGCCGGCCACCCCCTCCTCCACGGGTCCGCCATGGGCATGGGTGATGGCCGCCACGACATCTTTTTTCTCCACGTGCAGCCCGCGGATGTCATTGAGGTAACCGTCGTTGGTCTCCCCCACGACGGGGTTGACGCTCCGCACCCCCTCATTGCCGGGCAGCGAGAGGGTGTACTCGATCAGCGCCTCCGCCGCCCGCGGCACACTCAGCGTGTTGGTGAGGATCACAGGGGTCTCGATGTTGCCCAGCTCGCGTATCTGACTCAGTCCCGTCATCTTGCCGAAACCGTTGCCCACATAGACGGCTGCCGGCACTTTCTCCAGGAAGATGTTGCCACCGTGCGGCAGGACGGCCGTCACGCCGGTACGCACGTCACTGCCGCGGACGAGGGTGGTGTGTCCCACCAGCACCCCCGGCACATCGGTGATGGCATCGTATGGTCCCGCAGGCATCACCCCGATGCGGATGCCCAGCGGCGCCAGCCGCGACTGGGCCGTCAGCGGAGAAAACACCACGGGGATAAACAATAAGGAAAAGATCAGTGTTTTCATAACAAACTTCTTTTACCCAAAATGTTCGTGGTTCGTAGTTTGTAGTTTTGAGTATCGAGTTGCGAGTATCGAGTTAGCCGGAACATTGCGAGGCCGCAGGCCGAAGCAACCCCATCAAACCCACACGCGTCTATATCTCTCATTATCGTCTCATCTCCTCATCTCCTCATCTCCTCATCTCCTCATCGCCTACCCTGAGCTCTGAGCACTGAGCCATCCCCCCTAAACCCTAAACCCTCATCCCTAATCCCTTTATCGCCTCATCTCATTATCTCCTCATCTCCTCATCGCTTTATCGCATCATCGCATCATCGCCTCATCGCCTCATCGCCTACCCTAAGCCCTGCGCTCTGAGCACTGAGCCATCCCCCCTAATCCCTTTATCGCCTCATCTCATTATCGCATCATCGCCTCATCGCTCTATCTCCCCCTCCCCCTTTGCCAGTTCCTCCAGTATCTTCTTCATCTTCTCCAGCTCGCGGCCGTAGCCGGCCCAGTCGCCTTTTTTCAGGTAGTCCATGGCCCTGTTGTAATGCTCCAGGGCCTGTGAGGCCGGGTCTGAGGCTTTCCGGGGCGCTTCTGCGCCTTTTTCCTGTTCCGGCGGG
>CAZYQV010000202.1:0-3546 GCA_964649775.1 uncultured Rikenellaceae bacterium | reverse complement strand
GATCCCCCGTACATATACCGGCTTTTTCAGGTTCTCCTGTGTGACGATCTTCTTGTACTTGGCATCCGGTGGCAGGTCATAATCTTCCGGATTGATGATCACCCTGCGGTCGGTCCAGAAGATCTTGTCGGTAATCTTCTTATAAAACCCGCCTGCCGTAAACAGTCCCAGCTTGCGTTGATGAAAGCTCAGATAAAGATCCCAGTTCTCAGACTGTTCGGGCAAAATAGCATAGAAATTCTGATCCACATCATAAGGAGAAATATTCCTGCGGGGGATGAGTATGCCAAAATCGGGCCGTGAGAGCGATTGGGTATAGGAGAGGTGGGCCTTGAACCAGTCGGTCGGCTTCACGATCAGATGGATCATAGGCAGGAAAGAACCGATGTGCCTCTCCGTGGTTGTATCTGTTGCGGTATAATCGGCATTCTCCACGCCGGGACTGCGTCCACGGGCACCTGTATACTGCGTGTTATTGTATTCGTACCGGAAACCGGGGATCAGCTCCACCTTTTCGGTAAAACTGAAGTTGGCCATCAAATAGCCCGCATACAGGTTCTCATTGCCTGTATAATCATAAGAGGTAGAAGCATAGGGGGTATGACCGTACGTCATGTCCACTTTTGCATCCACCTGGTTCATGGCCAGGATGGCTTTGCGCATCAGATCCGTGTTGACCACCGACCCCATGGTATATTTTCCTTTCATGAACTCATGATGATCAAAACCCGGCTCTTCGAAATAAGAGAAGGGAATATAGGTCAGACTTCCCACATCTTCCGTCCTCCCGATCGCTTCGAGCAGAGCATCTTTGGCTTCCCGGCCGCTACTGAGATTCATCAGTCCTCCATAGACCTCCTGATCAAAGGAGCGGGTCACATAGCGGTACTTCCCTCCAAATTTCAGGGAGCCTCTGATCTTTTCGGATATATTGAAGAGCCACTCCATATTCAATGCAGCTTCGAGCCGGCGGTCTTTCGTATCCGATTCATGATAGCCGGCCCTGTACATGATGGTCTGCGTATAATCCACCCGCGACTCTCCCGTGGAAGGATCAATGGCATAGGGAGGAATATCTTCCGGTAACAAATTCACATTGTTGGGAATACTGGAAAGCACATTGGGCTGGTAGAAACTGAACGAGGCACTGTATGGCACCTGATTGGAAGAAAAGGAATGGGAGAGTCTCCCGTCCAGGGATATTCTGGAAAATTTTTGCTCGTAGGTCAATATGTTACTATATGTGGTAATCGTATTCTCATCTTCACTTGTCGAAGGATAAAAAGTCCTGTCATTGACAGAATAGTTTTCCGAATAGTATTGTGCCTTTGTCTTGCCTGTACTGTAGAGGTTGCTCAGCATGATCTTCCCGTGGGGAATAGTATAATCCAGGACAAAGGTGCCACCGTATCTTTTCTTGTTTCTGAAAACATTGGTCAGAGCAACATTGCTGGTATGTACCGAGTCCCACACATCCTGCGAAGGACCTACCAGATAGTACCCCGCTCCCACATTGTTGGAGCTGCGGTTTCTGTTTTCCGCGTTTACCTGTAAGAACATACCCAACTTGTTCCCAAAAAAACGGTTGCTTATCCCCCCTACAATATTGTAATTATTCAGGGCATTGTGCACCTGGTTGTAGCTTCCCTGCACCACAAAATTGGTATGAAGACCTGCTTCGGCTTTCTGTAACCGGAAGTTCACCGTACCCCCGATAAAATCCCCGTCCTTATCCGGAGTGATGGCCTTGGTCAGCTCGATACCGTCAAGGGAATAAGGGGAGATCATGCTGATATCGGTACTGCGGTCGCCGGCGCTTGTGGGAGCCATCTCCACCCCCTCAATCATGATCTTGTTGTACTTGGGAGACATCCCCCTGACCACCACCATATTGCCTTCGCCACCTTCCCGCTGCAGGGACACCCCCGGCAGACGTCCTACCGCCTCCGCAGCATTGGCATCCGGCAGTTCCTGGATACGCTCCCGGGAAACCACATTCTTGATCTCTTTGGAGGCCAGCTGCTGGTTGATGGCCGCGATCTGCCCCCTGGCCTGCGCCGTGACTTTCACCTCCGCCAGGTCGATCCCGCCACTGTACTGCAACTGAATATCTATCCGCCTGGTCTCTCCGCCCCGGCATTCGACCTCCTCCTCATGTCCCTCATATCCCAGATAGGAAACCACCAGAACATACCTGCCGTCCGGGATGTTCTGAATCGTATAATTGCCTTCCCCATCCGTTACGGAACCGATCGTCGTACTCTTCAAATAGACATTACACCCGATCAGAGGTTCTCCCGTCTTCTGATCAACAACCCTGCCCGTGATCACATTCTGCGCATTGGCGGTCAAAACTCCCACGAATACAATAAATTGTAAAATAAGGTAAAATTTTTTGATCATTTTTATCATTTTTAAACAAAAAAAACGTACCTCTATCCTGATTACCGTTAAATCATTTCAGCATATCTCATTTTTATTCCACCAACATTAATCCCCTTTCCTTCTGTTATACCACAATTATATTGGTCATCTTATCATAATTCTCCAATTGCTGTCCGTTATTGCCGGAGGTAGTGATCCAGTAATCAAATTCGTTCAGGCTGGCATAGGCGAGGCCGGTATGTGTCCTCACTTTTGTATGGTCCGCCAGCAATATCTTCTCTTCACCACTTCTCAACATCATCTTGGTGATCCTCAGATAGCGGGTATCTTTCACAAAACATTTCCCCCATCCGTCAACGGCATCAGCCCCCATGAACACCTTGTCAAACCGTATATTGTCAAGGATGGTCTCCGTTATGGAGCCGGAAACCGAATAACTGTGACTGTTGACCTCTCCTCCAAGAATGTTCAGGGAGATATTGGGATACCGGCTAAGTTCCGGAACAAGGACAAGGGAATTGGTATAGATGGTAAGGGAGGATATATGTAGAAGATTTACCGCAAGATGAAATGTTGTGGAACCATCATCTATAAAGATCACATCTCCCGGATTCACAAACCGGGCTGCTCTTTTCCCGATCTTGCTTTTCAATTCAAAATTTGTGGCTACCTTTTTATGATACTCGCTCTCCTGAGCCACACGTCCACCCAAAATACAACCTCCCGAAGTCCGGATGACAGCCCTTTGCTCAGCCAGCTCTTTCAGGTCTCTCCTGATCGTCAATGTCGATACTCCCAGCATCCCCGACAGCTTATCCACCGAAACTTCTGTCTGCATCACCCGGAGGATAGATAATATCTCTTCCTGCCTCTCCAGCTTTTTCATACAACAAATATATAATAATGATTATTATTTACAAAATATTTGATTATTTTTTTCATTCAGGATCCGGTCATTCTGTTCAGGATATTTCCCTGAGACATTTCCGGGGTATATCCCTGTTTGTCATCTGTCCGGCTGTTTCTTTTCTGCTTCTTCCATCCCCACATTCACTTTTGCCTTTTCCAGGAAGCGGTGGATCCCCTTGCTGTCGCGGTTGCGTATCAGCTCCATCAGGCCGGCCAGGCTGTCGTGGATGCGTTCCAGCTCGGGCAGTGTAA
>CAZYQV010000201.1:0-5707 GCA_964649775.1 uncultured Rikenellaceae bacterium | reverse complement strand
AGGGATCTACCTGCTGGAGATACGGACAGCCAAAGGTACGGTACGCAAAAAGATCATGATCAGATAGCCGGAACAGGAGTTTCGGAATATACCTATTTAAATAGGTATTTTAATAGGTATTTAAATGCCTATTTAAATACCTATTTTTTATCTCCTCATTTCATGAACTGATTGCCCGGCGATGGATCTCTCTATGCTTCCAGGTAAGCAACGCCGATGGTGCCGGCACCAAGATGGAGTCCCAGCACAGGCGAGATACTGTAGTATCCTGCTGCTTTCTTGCCGGTGATCTTCTCGATCTCGCGGCCGAGTGCTTTCGCCTCGTCCGGAGAATTGGCATGCATCACCAGGTATTCGCCGGTGCGTTTGAACTCCCGGTCCTCCTGAAGGATCCGGAGGATTTTCCTGAGTCCTTTTTTCTGTGAGAAAGCCATGCCGGTGGTGATGGCCCGGCCGCTGCGGTCGATGGTGACCAGTGGCCGCAGGTGCAGCAGGCGTCCCAGCCATCCTTTCAGATGGCTCACCCGGCCGCTGCGTATGAGCTGTTTCATCGAGCCCACCACGGCATAGACGCGGGATTTTTCCACCCAGTGGTCGAACCTCTCCAGGATCTCATCATGGGAAAGACCCTGCTCAATGGATTCGGCCACCTTCTTCACTACCAGTCCGAACATCCCGGAAAGTCCTTTCGAGTCGAGCACCGTGATGCGCGTGCCCGTCTCTTTCGAGACCTGCGCGGCCGCCTGCTGTGAGGTGCGGAACGTACCGCTCAGCACCGACGACAGATGCACGGCGATCACCGAATCATAATGCGAGGCCAGCCTGGAGTAGAGGTTGACGAACGACTTGATGCCGGGTTGGGAGGTAGAGAGGGCGGGACGTTCGGCCTCAATGATCTCATAAAACCTCTTCGGCCGGATCGTCACCCTGTCGAGGTACTGGTTCTCATCCATATAGAGATAGATGGGCACCATGGTGATCTGGTGCTCTTCGAGATAGTCGCCGGGCAGGTCGCTGGCCGAGTCGGTCACCAGCGCGATCCTGTGCCTGCGTTCGTGGGCCACACGGTACTGCAGGAGCATGTCGTCGGCTTTCTGAAAGACCAGGCGGCCATACGCCCGCAAACGGTCGATCACCTCGTCGGGCCGGTCGGTATGCACATGCATGCGCACCATCGAGGAGGTGCCGGCCACCACAATGGAGTCGCCATACTCCTCCAGGATATGCTCTAGCGCCTTGCGGTCGATCCCTTTTCCTTTCAATAACACTTCGGTACAGTAACGATAGGTCAGCTCCCCGCCATGATCCACCTCCAGGTCGAGATCATCCACCACAACCGGTTTCTCCATCCGCACCAGGTGGCGTATGTCGTTGCTGCGCAACAGGTCGACCACCCCTTCGAGGAAGACCACAAAACCCTTCGCCCCGGCATCCACCACAGAGGTGGAGGTGAGCTCTTTGATACGCTCCGACGTGGCCATCATCGAACGCCTGGCCTCCTCATACGAGTTGATCAGCAGGGTCCTGAAATCTTCCACGCCGTGATGCCGGTTGATATACTCCGCCCATTCCCGGATGACGGTGAGCATCGTCCCCTCCACCGGGTTGGCAATGGCTTCATACAGATATTTGATGGAGTTTTTTACCGAATGAGCAAAGTCCTTGATCGAAATAACATTGCAGTCGCATGTCTCCTGGTCCAGACCGCTGAGGAACTGTGCAAAGATAATTCCCGAGTTGCCCCGGGCACCCGTCAGCGCCGCCTCGGCGATCAGGGATGTGGTCTCCTTGTACGACCGTACCGGCCGGATCACATCCATGATCGAACGGAACGTGGAAGCCAGATTGGTCCCCGTATCGGCATCCGGCACCGGAAACACATTCAGCTTGTTGATCTCCTGCTGATGCTCCAGCAACCGCATCGCACCGGCATAAAAGAAATAAAAGAAACGCCGGCCGTCTATCCTGTCAATGTCCATATACTTTATTCCTGATGACGAAGGCAATTTACATAAAAAATTTTATTCCCTATGGAACTTTCAATAATGATTATTATATTTGACCCGTTCTAATCTTTGAAACGATCAAATTAATCTTGACCACAGAAGAGATCATACAGAAGTTCAAGGAGTACGGTCTGCGTGTGACCACTCACCGGATCGCGGTTTACCGGGCGGTACTCTCTTCTTTTCATCCCACGGCAGAGACCATCCTCAACATGCTGAAAGAAGAATATCCCAGCATCACCCCGGCCACGGTGTACAACAACCTGGAAGCGCTGGGAAAAGCGGGACTGATCCAGAAAGTGCTCACGGAAAAGGGGCGGATGATGTATGATGGCATCCTGTACGAACATCATCACCTGTTGGATACAGAAGAGGATGAGATCAGCGACTATTTCGACGAGGAGCTGACGGGGATCCTGCGGGATTATTTCCGCAAGAAACCACTGGAAGATTTTGAGATCTCAAGGGTAATGGTCCAGTTGTTCGGCAAGAAAAAAAGAAAGAATAAAAACAAGGACAAAAAAAACGATTGATGAACTGGGAAGCTTTTTACAGGATCACTTACGGATTGTATGTGATCAGTTCGGCATTCGAAGGGAAGAAAAACGGATATATCGGCAACACGGTGATGCAGGTCACGGCCGGTCCCCCGCAGATAGCGATCACCTGCAACAAGGAGAATCTCACGGCGGAGATCATTTCGAAGAGCGGCTACTTTTCCGTGTCGGTACTGGACCAATCCACCTCCATGGACACAGTGGGGCTGTTCGGTTTCAGCAGCGGCCGCGAAGTCAACAAATATTACAGGGTCAAACACATCATTACCAGGAACCGTACGCCGGTGTTCATGGAGAAGATCCTTGCCTGGTTTGAGTGCCGGCTGGTCAAGATCGTGGATACGGGTACGCATCTGCTCTTCATCGGGGAGGTGATCAACAACGAACTGATCAATCCGCAGGAAGAGCCCCTCACCTATGCTTATTACCATGAAGTAAAAAAGGGAAGAGCCCCGGAGAAAGCACCCACCCATCAGAAACAGGAGCAAAAGATAAAATCCAAAGACCAACCGCAGGAGGGGGGCTATTATAAATGTTCCGCCTGCGGGTATGAATACGATCCCGCTGCCGGGGATCCGGAAAACGGCATACCGCCCGGCACTCCCTTCGGGGAGCTCCCCGACGACTGGCAGTGCCCGGTCTGCGGCATGGGAAAAAAAGGATTTTATCAAATATAAAAGCATTGATTCATCTTAAAAACCCAACATTATGAAATCACTGAAAGGAACACGTACCGAACAGAACCTGCTGAAGGCCTTTGCAGGGGAGTCGCAGGCCAGAATGCGTTATGATTATTTCGCCAAGCAGGCCAAGAAAGAGGGCCTGGAACAGATCTCGGCCATCTTTGCCGAGACGGCCCTCAACGAAAAAGAACACGCCAAACGCTTTTTCAAATTCCTCGAAGGCGGAATGGTGGAGATCACCGCCGCCTATCCTGCCGGTATCATCGGCACCACGGCCGACAACCTGAAAGCTGCCGCCGACGGCGAGAACGAAGAATGGACACAGCTCTATCCCGAATTTGCAGACATTGCCGAAAAAGAGGGATTCAATGAGGTGGCCACCGCTTTCCGTATGATCGCCAAAGTGGAAAAAGCCCATGAAGAACGCTACCGGAAACTTTATACCAACCTCGAAGAGGGAAAAGTGTTTGAGAAAGACGGCGTGATGATCTGGAAATGCCGCAACTGCGGATATATCCATGAAGGCAAATCGGCACCGAAGGTGTGCCCGGCCTGCCTCCACCCTCAAGCCTATTTTGAGCTCGAAGCACAAAACTACTAGAATCCCGTTCGAGAATCATTTGAATAACCTCGGGCTCTCCGGGTTACGGCAGGCAAGCCTGCCTTCACCCTCAAGCCTATTTTGAACTCGAAGCACAAAACTACTAGAATCCTGTTCGAGAATCATTTGAATAACCTCGGGTTCTCCGGGTTACGGCAGGCAAGCCTGCCTTCACCCGCAAGCCTATTTTGAGCTCGAAGCCGAAAACTATTAGAAAAGTCACTCGATGAAATGGAAAAGAAGAGATGCCGGGAGGTATCTCTTCTTATTCACTGAAAAATTCCCTCTCCGCAGAGAGGTCGAGAAAAGGATATTTTTTCTCCAGGGAGATTATCTTTTTCAGTTGTGATGCTTTGAATTTCCTGTGTTCTTCCGACTCCGGACGGAAAGGCCTGTGGGCCATGGCAAGGTGTATCTTCTCCACCTCCTCCATGACGGGATACGCCTGCGGGTCAACGACTGTTTCCCGGAACCTTTGCCGGATGTACTCCACTGCCGTATCCGACAGGTGCAGCATATCGGCGGCATAAAACCGGTAATCGCGCAGATCGTCCATGACGATCTCATAGGCAGGGAAATAGTGCAGCCGTTCATCCTCTTCCAGCAGCCGGTGTATGGCCACGTGCAACACCGACTTGCTCAGCTGATTGCCCGTCGCCCCGTCTTTCCAGTGCCGCACGGGACTCACCGTGAAGACCACCTGCAGCTCCGGCCGGATACGGAACAACTGCTGCAGCAGCCCGCGGAAGCTCTCCACGATCTCCCCGGGCTCGAGCAGCTTCCTTTCAAAAAGGGCTGCCGGCAGCTTGTGACAGTTGGCCGCCACCTCTCCGCTCTCCTTCCACAGATATACGCGGGCCGTGCCGAAGGTCAGGAAAAGGAACTTTATTTTTTTCAGATGGCCTGCAGCCTCCACAAAAGAGCGGTTGATCCGTTGCAGTACCTCCTCCCTGTCTTCTCCCGAAAAAGAGGTGCCATGCATCAGGCTGATCCATTTCCCTCCTTCGCGGACCAGGTCGGCATCGCCATAACCCTTTCCCTCCAGGAGCCTGCTCAGTGTATTTCTTATTGAAAAAGGATTGTATAACACCCCCGTGGGGTTGACCAGCACAGGGAACCTCATCTGCTCCAGCCAGTCCCCCACCGCATTCGAAAAACATGATCCCAGAAAAAGGGCCGGTGTGTCATACGAGAACTTTTTCCTCAACGCCTCCGGCACTACGACCGTACGAAACAGCTCTTCCATTTAACATTTATCGATCATCGTTCATGCTTCATCCTTCATCGTCCTCATCTCCATCCTGTCGGCCATCCATCCGTAAATATACTCAAACACCTCATCTCTTTCGGGTTCATGATGTGTTTCGTGGTAAAGGCCTTCAAAAAGTTTTAGCTGGATATCATCTCCGGTGGCGTTCTGCACAAAGGAGCGGCTCCCCACCGGATCGGTTATGGGATCGGCTGTGCCGTGGACGACGAGGATGGGCACGTTTACCTCGCCCCCTTTCATCAGTTTTTTCCCCGTATCATGTATCTGCAGATAGAGGGCCGGGGTGATGACATCATGGTTGAGGGGGTCGTTCACATATTTGATCACCTCTTCCTTATCGTGCGAGATGCCGGCAGCATCCAGTTTGGTATGTACCGGCATGGACGGAGCCACCGGTTTCATTGCCCGTATGGCCAGGCGGGCGATGCCAGGCATATCCTTTGTCAGCTTCAGCCAGGGGGAGGTAGCCACCACGCCGTTGAGGTAGAGACATCTGCGCACCGCATAACCGAGCACCAGGTTGCCCCCCATGCTGTGTCCGTATAAAAAAACAGGTTTCTCCGGAAAATATTCCCGGGCCCGCTGCAACA
>CAZYQV010000200.1:0-5992 GCA_964649775.1 uncultured Rikenellaceae bacterium | reverse complement strand
GAAAGCATCATGGGTCCATACATACTTCACCGGCAGCTGCATGAGCGCTGCCATACGTACGGCCGGCTTCATATAGTCGGAGAAGACGAAGAAAGTGGCACAAACGGGGATCACGCCGCCGTGGAGGGCCAGGCCGTTGGCTATGGCGGCCATCGTCAGCTCGGAGACCCCCGCCTGGAGGAAAGAGCCGGAGAAATCACCTCTGCGGATGACCGTCGTCTTCTTCAGGAAAGCATCGGTCTTGTCGCTGTTGGAGAGGTCGGCCGAGGCGACAATCATGTTCTCCACCCTGCCGGCCAGCCATCCCAGCACCGTGCCTGAGGCTGCGCGCGTGGCACTGTTCTCCTTCTGTTCCACTTCCGAGAAATCGAGACGCGGCGTCTCCCCGGAAAAGAAAAGAGCCCATTTCTCTGCAAGATCGGGATGGGTCTTCTCCCACTTCATCTGCTCTTCTTTCTTCCACTTGGCATACTCTCTTTTCTCCTGGAGCACACGGGCGTAATATTCAGACACCTCGGGGAAGATCATAAAAGGATTGTCGGGGTCGCCGCCGAGGGCCTCCACCGTCTGCCGGAAGTCGGCCCCCGCCTTGCTCAGCGGCATGCCGTGGGTCGACACCTTGCGCTCATAGCTGTTGCCTCCTTCGTCGACGGCGCCCTTGCCCATCACCGTCTTGCCAATGATCAGGGAAGGACGTTCTTTCTCATTGACTGCCTCTTTGAGGGCTTTCCTGATGGCGTCGGCATCGTTGCCGTCGATCGACTGTACATGCCAGCCCCAGGCCTCATACTTCATGGCCGTATTCTCGGAGGTGACGTCGCTCGTCTCGGAGGAGAGCTGTATGTCGTTGGAGTCGTAGAACATGATCAGGTTGCCCAGGCCCAGATGGCCTGCCAGACGGCCTGCCCCCTGCGAGATCTCCTCCTGGATGCCGCCGTCGGAGATATAAGTAAAGATCCTGTGCGACATCCACTCCCCGAAACGGGCGGTCAGGTGACGCTCGGCGATGGCCGCCCCGACGGCCATCACATGACCCTGCCCCAGCGGACCGGAGGTGTTCTCTATACCGCGTTTCACATCTTTCTCGGGATGCCCCGGCGTAGGACTGCCCCACTGCCGGAAACCCTTCAGGTCCTCCAGAGAGAAATGACCCGTGAAAGTGAGGACCGAATACAGCATCGGCGACATGTGGCCGGGGTCGAGGAAGAAACGGTCGCGGTTGGGCCACGAAGGGTCAGCCGGGTCGAAGTTCAGGAACTCCGAATAAAGGATATGGATGAAATCAGCTCCTCCCATTGCTCCGCCGGGATGCCCCGACTGGGCTTTCTCAACCATCGCGGCCGAAAGGATCCTGATGTTGTCGGCAGCTTTTTTTGCTAGAGTGTCCATAGATAAGTTTTTTTATGTTGGTTATGTAAGGTATTTACAGATGTGCGAAAAATGTCCCCAAAAATACACAGTTTTTCAGAAGTTGAAGTACTCTTTGGCGTTAAAATAGGAAATGTTTTCAACCATTTTTCCCAGCCATTCCATATCGTTGGGCAGCAGGCCTTCCTCCACATCGCTGCCGATGAGGTTGCAGAGGATCCTGCGGAAGTACTCATGGCGGGGATACGACATGAAGCTGCGGGAGTCGGTGAGCATGCCCACAAAACGGCTCAGCAGCCCCAGCGCCGAGAGGGCGTTGAGCTGGCGTTCCATGCCCTCTTTCTGATCGAGGAACCACCAGGCGGCGCCGAACTGTATCTTGCCTGCCACGGTGCCGTCCTGGAAATTGCCGGCCATGGTGGCCACCATCTCGTTGTCGGCAGGGTTGAGGTTGTAGAGGATCGTCTTCGTCAGTCTCTGCCGGTAGGCAAAACGGTCAAGAAAACGGCTCATGTTCCGTGCCGCGGGGATGTCGTCGATCGAGTCGAAACCGGTGTCGGGTCCCAGCCGCTCGTACATCAGACGGTTGTTGTTGCGCAGGGCGCCATAGTGATACTGCTGCACCCAGCCTTTTTCGTGATCCATCACGGCAAACTCCGTCAGCAGGGCGGTCTTGATCTTTTTAATGGAGAGGGTGTCGAGCTCTTTGCCGCTGCGTATCCTGTGAAAGATCTTCTCCACCTCTTTGTCGGTATAGTCTTCGGCATAGAAGGTGTCGATGCCATGGTCGGAGAGACGGCAGCCGTGGGCGTCGAAGAAGTCGTGTCTTTTCTTCAGCGCTTCCAGCAGGTCGCCGTAAGAGGCTATCTCCATGGCGGCGGCTTCGCTTAACCTGTCGAGATAAGCGTTATAGCTCTCGGGGTCGTCCACGGCCATGGCCTTGTCGGGACGGAAGGCGGGATATACCTTCACCTCGCTGAACTCCTCTTGCAGTTGTTCGTGGTACTGCAGGCTGTCCGCCGGGTCGTCGGTGGTGCATACCACCTCGACGTTCATCTTTGTCAGGAGACTGCGGCAGGAAAAATCCGGCTGCTGCAACATGTCGTTGGCTTTCTCCCAGATAGCGCCGGCGGTGGCGGGTGAGAGCAGGTCGGTGATGCCGAAGTAACGCTTCAGCTCCAGGTGGGTCCAGTGGTAGAGAGGGTTGCGCATCGTATAGGGTACGGTCTCTGCCCATTTGTCGAACTTCTCGCGCGGCGAGGCGTCGCCGGTGCAGTAGCGCTCGTCGATGCCGTTGGTGCGCATGGCCCGCCACTTGTAATGGTCGCCCGCCAGCCATATCTCCTGCAGGTCACGGAAACGGTGGTCTTCGGCGATGTCCTTCACCGGCAGGTGACAGTGGTAGTCGATGATGGGTTGTGCCGCGGCATAGTCGTGATACAGATGCCGGGCGGTCTTGTTGGTGAGCAGGAAGTCCTCGTCAAGAAAATCTTTCATGATGTGAGGGGTTTAAATGAATACTCCTATATCCTTTGGAATTTGGAATTTGATATTTGGAATTTAAGCATTGTACGTGGTGGAGGCGGTGTCGCCGCCGTGGCCTGTCCAGTTGGTGTGGAAGAACTCTCCGCGGGGTCTGTCCACCCGTTCGTAGGTGTGGGCGCCGAAGTAGTCGCGCTGGGCCTGCAGCAGGTTGGCCGGCAGGCGGTCGGTGCGGTAACCGTCAAAGTAGGTGAGGGCCGCAGCCATAGAGGGTATGGCGATGCCGTGGGTGAGGGCGGTGCTCACCACACGCCGCCAGCTCTCCTGGTTGCCCTCGACGATCGATTTGAAGTAAGGATCGAGGATGAGGTTGCGCAGGGCGGGGTCTTTCTGGTAGGCCTCGTTGATCTTGCCCAGGAAGGCCGAGCGGATGATGCATCCTCCGCGCCACAACAGGGCTATGCGGCCGTAGTCGAGATCCCACCCGTAGGTGACGGCGGCCTCACGCATGAGGGTGAAGCCCTGGGCGTAGGAGATGATCTTGGAGGCATAGAGGGCACGGCGCATATCTTCCAGGAAAGCTTTCCGGTCTCCGTCGAAAGAGGGCTGCGGGCCGGAGAGCACCTGCGAGGCGGCTACACGCTCCTCTTTTTGTGCCGAGAGAGCCCTGGCGAAGACCGATTCGGCGATGAGCGTCAGCGGCACACCCTCGTCGAGGGCGGCGATGGCTGTCCATTTCCCGGTGCCTTTCTGTCCGGCAGCGTCGAGGATCTTCTCCACCAGCGGCTCGCCGTCCTCATCTTTGAAAGCGAGGATGTCGGCCGTGATCTCGATGAGGTAGCTGTCCAGCTCGCCCTTGTTCCATTCGGCGAACACCTCGTGCATCTCGTCGGGCGTCATGCCCAGCAGGTTCTTCATGATGAAGTACGACTCGGCGATGAGCTGCATGTCACCATACTCGATGCCGTTGTGCACCATCTTGACAAAGTGGCCGGCGCCGTTCTCGCCCACCCAGTCGGCGCAGGGGGTGCCGTCCTCCACCTAGGCGGAGATCTTCTGGAAGATATCTTTCACGTGGGGCCATGCTGCGGGCGAGCCCCCCGGCATCATCGAAGGACCTTTCAGCGCTCCTTCCTCACCTCCCGAGACGCCTGTGCCGATGTACAGCAGGCCTTTGCTCTCCACATATTTTGTGCGACGGATGGTGTCGGGGAAGTGCGAGTTGCCTCCGTCGATGATGATGTCGCCCTCGTCGAGCAGGGGAATGAGCATCTCGATGAAGTCGTCGACGGGCTTGCCCGCTTTCACCAGCAGCATCACCTTGCGGGGACGCTCCAGGTTCTGTACCAGCTCTTCCGGAGAGTGGGTGCCTATGATGTTCTTCCCCCTGCCGCGGCCGTTGACAAAACGGTCCACTTTCTCCGTGGTGCGGTTGTATACGGCTACGGTGAAGCCTTTGCTTTCCATGTTGAGTACCAGGTTCTCGCCCATGACGGCGAGACCGATGAGTCCGATGTCTGCTTTTTTCATTTTATCAGTGATTTATAATGTTAAACTTCAGTTCTTTCAGTGTCTGTAACAATATCTTGTTCTCCGTGCCGGTGCTTATGGTGTAATTATGGAACTCCCTCCTGACGGGATAATTGCCTCTCAGCTCTTCGAATCTTTCCGGTGCTTCCCGCAGGGCCTTGTCATCCCTGTCGATGGGATAGGTGTGGAGGATGGCTGACTGCAGCACCTCTTCGAAGGAGGTGGCCGGCGAAGGTATGCGGATAACCGGCTCCGGCGGTGGTGGCAGTTGCGGGGGATACCATTCTGTGAGGGGCAGTCCGAAGTGTTTTGCCAGCGCCCTGACCGACATGGCTGTGCCGTTGGCCTTGCCGTCGACGGAGTAGCCCGCTATGTGGGGTGTGGCCAGGTCGGCCAGCTTCATGAGCTCTCTGTCGATGGCCGGCTCATTGTTCCACACGTCGATGACGGCACCGCCGAGATGACCGTTGCGGAGAGCCTCCTTCACGATGGCGTCGGCGATGACGGGCCCGCGGGAGCTGTTGATGAGGATAGCGCCGGCCTTCATGCGGCTGACGAAGAACTCATCCACCATACCGAGGGTCTTGTCCCTGCCCTCCCTGTTGAGCGGCACATGGAGGGTGACGATGTCGGACGAGGCCAGGAGCTCGCCGAGAGCCACGAAGCCTGCGTCGCCCTCCTCCCTCTGCCGGGGCGGGTCGTTGAGCAGCACCTCCATGCCCAGCAGCTCCGCCATGCGGGCTACCCTGGAGCCTACATGACCTACGCCGATGATGCCGAGGGTAGTGTTGCGGAAAGAGAAGCCTTTCGTGCGGGCCAGCCACGCCAGGGCTGCCGCCACATACTGCATCACCGAGCCGGAGTTGCAGCCGGGGGCATTGGTCCAGGCGATGCCGGCCTCCTCCAGCCAGGCGGTGTCGAGATGGTCGTAGCCGATGGTGGCCGTGGCCACGAACTGCACGGAGGAGCCCTCCAGCAACTGCCGTCCCACCTTCGTGCGGGTGCGGACGATGAGGGCATCGGCGTCACGTACCTCTGCGGGCGTGATGGCCGCCCCCGGCAGGTACTCCACCCCGGCAAAAGGCTCCAGCACCCCCCGCAGGAACGGTATCTTATCGTCGGCGATGATCTTCATGGTTCGTAGTTCGTGGTTAGTAGTTCGTGGTTCGTGGTTCGTGGTTAGTAGTTCGTGGTTATTCAAGCTTCAAGCTTCAAGCTTCGAGCTTCCCGTATCTCCTCCATCACGCGGTTGGTCCGGGCGGCGGTGATGCCTGTGCTGGGGCAGGCGCCTGCTTTGCCCTGCAGCTCTTCGACGATGCTCCTGATGAGGTTGAACTGGATGTTCTCAGGGTTGGTGTATTCATATATATCCGTTCCTTTTTTTGTCACCAGCCGCACCGGGATCACCTCGTAGGTGGAGAAGTGTATGGAGCCCTCCGACCCGTAGATGATGAGGGTGTCGGTCTTGTCGTGCGGGGCGGCGGTAAAATGCCAGAGACCCTGTCCTTCGGTGCCGTTCTCAAAGGAGAAGTTGGCCAGCACCGTATCTTCCACCTCGTACAGCCCGGCCATGTTACGCACCACCGACTGTACACTTTTTATTGGGCCGAAG
>CAZYQV010000199.1:0-7246 GCA_964649775.1 uncultured Rikenellaceae bacterium | reverse complement strand
TTCCTCGTCCGCATTGTTGACATATGAGAAATTGTTGACAAAGCCGTATCCCGCCAGTCCCAGGGTGAACTTATGGGAAATGGTCCAGCCCCCTTTGATCCCGGAAAGCAGCGTGTTGCGTCCATCCATCCGGGTATATCCTACAGAAAGGGCTCCGTATCCCCCGTTGGTCACGGGTTGTCCGAAGAGGGTCTTCATTTCATAATCCTTCTGGGGGACGGCATCCTGGGCCGTGACTGCAAAGGAGACAGCCATGAGAAAGAAGAATAGCAGCAAAATTTGTTTCATAGTTTTATTGTTTAATTTTTTGTTGTCCGTTGAATTTGCGCAGGGCGTTGATCATGGCTGCGATGTTCTCCACGGGCACATTGGCCTGGATATTGTGTACCGTGTTGAACACGAACCCTCCGCCTGCCCCGAAGATCCTGCAGTGGCGCAGCACCTGTGCCTCCACCTCCTCCGGGGTGCCGAAGGGCAGGACATGCTGGGTGTCCACACCGCCGCCCCAGAAGACGATGTTGTTGCCGTAACTTTTTTTCAGATGCTCCGGGTCCATACCGGTGGCGCTCACCTGCACCGGGTTGAGGATGTCGAAACCGAAATCGATGAAATCGCGTATGAACGGCTCCACAGCCCCGCAGGAGTGCTTGAACACCTTCCAGCCGGTGTTCCCGTGGATCCAGGAGGTCAGCTTCCGGTAATAAGGGGCATACATGTCGAGGAGGGTCTCTTCCGAGCAGAACTGGGAGTTCTGTGTGCCGAAATCGGTGCCGCAGAGGAAGATGACATCCACCTTGTCACCCACAGCCCGGTTGAGCTTCTCCAGGTTCTTCAGGGCAATATCCGTCTGCACTTCGAATATTTCTTTTACATAGTCCGGATGCATGAGCGTGGCCATATACCATTCGGTCACGTCGCGGATGCCCCGGGGATGTTTGAGCTGCAGGGCCGGCACCAGGGCGATGTCGCCCAGACCGGTGCCGCCGAAGTTGGCCACGACGGCTTTGCCGGTGGCGTGGGCCTTGTCTATCTCACGGATGAAGTAGTGCAGGTCTTCATCAGAGATCTCCGAGAACTCTTCCAGGTTGTCTTCCACGTTCAGGTGGTCATGGTCGATGGGCTCCTGCCGCGGGATGGCGTCGAAGAAATACCCGTTCACCGGCATCTTGGCGCAGGGCGGCACCGAGGTATCCCCTTCGGGGTACATCAGTACGTCCCCCTGGTCGTTATAGGTGACGTTGAAATCTTCCGGCACCAGCAGCTCCTGGCCCCAGGGGGCACGCCACTCCTTCCACCCTTCGTTGGGAAAGCCGAACATGGTGTTGCGGGGCTGCACCCCCACCGTGTCGATCTCGAGCAGGGCTGCCAGGTCTTCTTCGATCTCCCCCAGCATCTGGTACGGCTCGGTGACCTTCACCGGACGCTCTGGCAGCCCCCAGTGATTTCGCATGTTTTCTATGGCCAGGACATGGATGCCGGTGACCGGAGTGGCACCGAAGTCGAGGGGGATCCTGTCGGGTTCCTTGTGGCTCAGGGATATGAGGACGCGCTCTTTACTGGTCATGCATCTGGTTTTAGGCCGAAAGATAGTAAATCATCCGTTATCCCTCAGGTCGATCACCTCCACACCCGGGTGGCGGGCCGGATCGAAGGAGAAGGTGGCGGGAGAGATATCTTTCAGATGTTCGATCTTGCGGATCACTACGAGATAATGCATGCCGTTCTTGCCGAAATAGCGTGCAGAATGGAGCAGGGAGGTTGCCTGATCGATCTGCAACCGTATGCGGGAGTACGACTCCTGCAGGTTGTATGGGTAGAGGTCGACGACCCACAGTTTTTTTCCGTCGGCACTGTTCTCACCGACATAATGGAACTTAAAGCGATCTTTGTATCCCGAGAAAAGCTGCTGTGGCCGGGCCAGAAAAGAGTTGTCCTCCGGGTCGGGCAGGAGGATGTTCACCTCATTGACGTCGGGGAGGTAGTTCCACAGGGTGGTGCCGTCGAAATATATTTCCGAGTTCCCGTTTTTCAGGACATACTTCTTCCCGTCGAGGAGGAGCTCTCCCCCGGTCGTCTCCTGCGTCTTGTCCTGCAGGTTGATGGAGGTGATGTCGAAGGTGACGCGGAAAGGCTGGAGGGCTTCCGACTTCTCCGACAGCCGGCTGAGTATCTGCCCGGCTTTCCCGTCCTCCTGGGTGTATGCAGGTGACAGGGCCAGCAGGGAAAAAGATATCAGGAGGAGGATGTGTGTTTTCTTCATGGCGGAGAGTGCGTTTACTCCAGATCTCTCAATAACTGTTCCAAAGTGTATTCGTCGGGGATGAGCACCTGGCGGGCCTTGCTGCCCTCGAAGGGTCCTACGATGCCGGCGGCCTCGAGCTGGTCGATGATGCGGCCGGCGCGGTTGTATCCTATGGAGAGCTTGCGCTGGATGAGGGAGGTGGATCCCTGCTGGTTCTGTACCACCACACGGGCGGCCTCGTCGAAGAAAGGATCGCGGTGCTGCAGGTCGACATCGGTGCCGCCCTCACTCTCCTCCCCGCTGTATTCAGGCAGCTCGTAAGCGCTGAAGTAGCTCTGCTGTTGCGAGATATGGTCGGTGATGGCCTCCACCTCCGAGGTGTCGATAAAAGCACATTGCACCCGTGTGAGGTCGCTGCCCGAGCCGATGAGCAGGTCGCCGCGGCCCACCAGCTGGTTGGCGCCGGGGCTGTCGAGGATGGTGCGCGAGTCGATCATGGCCGTCACCTTGAAGGCGATGCGTGTGGGGAAGTTGCCCTTGATGGTGCCGGTGATGATGTTGGTGGTGGGACGCTGGGTGGCGATGACCAGGTGCAGGCCCACGGCACGGCCCATCTGGGCCAGACGTGTCAGCGGGAACTCGATGTTCTTGCCGGCGGTCATGATCAGGTCGGCGAACTCGTCGATGACCAGCACGATGTAAGGCATGTAACGGTGCCCTTTCTCGGGGTTGAGACGACGGGCCTTGAACTTCTCATTGTACTCCTTCACCGACCGTACATGGGCCAGCGTGAGCAGGTCGTAACGATTGTACATCTCGATGGTGAGGGCGTTGAGGGTGTTCACCACCTTGTCGGTGTCGGTGAGGATGGTCTCCTCGGCATCCGGCATCATCGCCATATAGTGTTTCTCGAGCTTGGCATAGAGGGCCAGCTCCACTTTCTTGGGGTCGACGAAGACGAACTTCAGCTCGGCGGGGTGTTTGCGGTAAAGCAGGGAGGTGATGATGACATTGAGGCCTACCGACTTGCCCTGGCCTGTGGCGCCGGCCACCAGCAGGTGAGGGGCCCTGGCCAGGTCGAAGATATAAGGATCGCCCGAGATGGTGCGCCCCAAAGCTACCGGCAGGTCGTAAGCGGCTTCCTGAAAGGCACGTGAGGTGATCATCGACCGCATCGAGACCGTCTCGGGGTGCAGGTTGGGCACCTCGATGCCGATGGTGCCGCGCCCCGGGATAGGGGCGATGATGCGGATGCCGAGGGCCGAGAGGCTCAGGGCGATGTCGTCCTCCAGGTTCTTGATCTTGGAGATGCGTATGCCGGGGGCAGGGACGATCTCGTAGAGGGTGACCGTGGGACCTATCGTCGCCTTGATCTTGTCGATCTTGATCTTGTAATGGGCCAGCGTCTCGACGATCTTGTTCTTGTTGTTCAGCAACTCTTCACGGGTCACCGGCGTATTGCCCGACTCGTAATCGACCAGCAGGTCAACCGGCGGAAAACGATATTCTGACAGGTCGAGGGTGGGATCGTACGGCTGGTCGTCGATCTCCTCCTCCGCCACCTGGTCGTCACGGCTGTTCTTGGCACTTACCTCCAGCGTCACCTCCTCCTCAGGGGATGTTGCCTCTTCGCCGGCAGAGGGAGCCACAGGAGTGGTGCCGGCATAGTGATCCTCCTCGAAGACAATGGTGCGGTCTTCTTCTTCCTCCTTCTTTTCTGCTTCTTCATGTAAAGGGCCGGTGGCCGTTGCGGACACGTTCTTATCAGCGCCGGAGGAGGTTGCGGCAGCCGTCTTCTTACGAAAAGGGAAAACGGGAACGTGGAAGAAAAAGAGGAAAAAGGCTAAGTTCAGGAAGATAAGCAGGAAAGCATCCCCCAGACGACCCAGCATGCTGTTAAGCCATTCCGTGGTGAAATAACCGAACGCTCCCCCGAAACCACTACCCAGGTAACCGTTCGAGTTGCCCAGCAGGAAAGCAATGGTGAGCGAGCCGAGGAAGGTCAGGAAAAAAAGAAACCAGAAAACTCTCCGGAAAGGGACGGGACGTATCATGAAAAAACGGAGACCGCCATACAGCAATATTGCAGGGATGGTGAGGGAGAAAATGCCAAACCACCTGTGAACCAGAAGATCGGAGAGACGTGCACCTGTCTTGCCCGCCCAGTTCTGAACCTGTACTGAAGCATCCGAGAACAGTTTGCCGAACTCGAAACTCTGGTCGGCCTTCCAGGTGAAGAAATATGAGATAAGGGCAAAAAGGAGATAGAGACCGAACAGGATCAGGAAAATACCCATGCTGATCCTGAAACGCTCATCCCGGAAAAAACGCTTCTTCCCCCTGCTTTTTTTCTTTTTGGTTTTCACGCAAAACTTTTTTGCAAAATAAGTAAAGAGATGTACAAAGAAAAAGCAAATTGGTGAGAATTATTGCCTGGAGGGCAGAAAAAGGCAGAAAGGGGGATCGTCCTATTCCATTAACTTGTTCAGGATGTCTTCCAGCTGCTTGCGTGATACCTTGACGTAACCTTTCCTGCGGGAAAAATAATCGTCGTCAATGTTCTTGAAATAGATGCCCGTGGCGGTGAGCTTCATTTTCAGCGAACTCACATTGAGATAGAACTCCAGGAGCACACCGTTGATGTCCCTGTAAGGGGTGGCCCTGTTGGGGTTCTTGATGGGGATATCGGTGGTGTAATAGACCGGTATGGGTACATTGTTGTCGGGGAGGAGGACAAAAGCCTCTTTGGCGATGTATCCGCATATCTCCTTGGTCTGTTTCCCTTCCCGGATCTTCAGCCGCGGAATGCTGCCAAACCCCACGGCCGGCTCGTTGTAATCCCCTTCGTAATAAAATTTCTTGTCCAGGACATTCAGATAGGTGATGTTGGTCCTGTTGTCCGTGTTGACCACATTGCAGATATTGAACAAACCGAAAAAGCCGTTGATCTCCATGGCCGTGTTGTTGTCCTTGAAGCGGACGGTCAGCTTCTTCGGCAACATGTCGGTATTGAAATTCTTCAGTCCGTTGTGGAGATATTCGATATCATAAATGATCTCTCCCTGCCTTTCACGGGAGACGGTTCCTTTCTTACATCCTGTAAGGGATATGAGAAAGATCGCCGGCAGAATGAGATATTTTCCTCGAATTTTCATTTTTGCGATTGCACGAAGATAATAAAGTTAGAAAAAATGAGAATTAATTTGATAAAAAGATGACATTGTTCATCAAAAAAAAGTTGCATTTGCCGCTGAGAACAGGGTTTTGACGGTCATTTTGTACAAACCGTGCCGTATTTGTTTGTCTGGAACCAATTTAGAAAGAGATTTATTATGCAGAATATGAATAAATATGTAATTTCGGGTGCGATCTTTCCGGAAGCATTTCCAGGCTGGTATTTGTGGGGAAGAGGGGAGTATTTTGTAATTATAAAACGGAGGATGCATGGCAAAGCTGGCAGTAGTTGCATTAGGTGGTAATGCGCTTTTGCGGGACAATCAGTTAGGCACTATTGAGGAGCAGGAGCAGAACACCACGGAGACGCTGGAGAACATTGTTTTTCTTCTGCGGGAAGGGTACAATCTGGTATTGACGCACGGCAACGGACCCCAGGTGGGGAACATCCTGTTGCGCAACGATGCGGGGGAACAGGTGTACGGCATTGCCCAGATGCCCCTGGACATCTGTGTGGCCGACTCACAGGGAGGCATCGGCTACATGATCGAGCGTATGTTGCACAATGTATTGCAACGCTACGGCATCGAGCGCAATGTGGTGACGCTGGTGACGGAGGTGTTGATCGATCCTGCCGACCCGGCCTTCGGCAATCCTTCCAAACGCATCGGTAAGATATACAGTCGTGAGGAGGCGGAGCGGCTGACACGTGAGAAAGGATGGATCTTTAAAGAGGAGGTGAAGGAGGATCTCTCCGGCTGGCGGCGCGTGGTGCCCTCGCCGCAGCCGCGTAAGATACTCAATGCCCCCATGGTGGAGGAGCTGGCCCGTCGCGGCCATATCGTCATCGCTGCCGGCGGCGGCGGTATCCCTGTCTATCTTGATGAGAACAACATGTTGCGGGCTGAGGAGGCGGTCGTCGACAAAGACCTCTCCTCATCGTTGCTGGCCTCTACCATCGGTGCCGACGAGTTTTATATCCTCACCGATGTGCCTTATGTCTACATCAATTACAAGAAAAAAGACCAGCAGATCGTCGAATTTCTTGACAGAAAAGATGCTTTGAAGTATCTTCGTGCCGGAATGTTCGGTGAAGGCAATATGGCCCCCAAGATACGGGCGGCGGTTGACTTTATCGGGAAGGGTGGCAGGAAAAGCGTGATCACGGAAGCCACCAGGCTGGAGGACAAACGTTACGGGACCAAGATCACTTTAAAGTATGACGAATAAATAAATTCCGATCATGAAGAAAGACCTGAGCAACCGCAGTTTCCTGAAACTGCTGGATTTTACGCCGGATGAGATCACCTGGCTGCTCGAGCTGGCAGCCGACCTGAAAAAGGCCAAAAAAGAGGGTCGTGAAAAACAGTATATGAAAGGGAAGAACATCGCCCTCATTTTTGAGAAGACCTCCACACGTACCCGTTGTGCTTTTGAGGTGGCCGGCTATGACCAGGGGGCGGGGGTGACCTATCTCGACCCTTCCGGATCGCAGATAGGCCACAAGGAATCGATTAAGGATACGGCGCGTGTGCTGGGACGTATGTACGACGGCATCGAGTACCGCGGCTACGGCCAGGAGCGCGTGGAGGCCCTGGCGCAGTATGCCGGGGTGCCCGTGTGGAACGGTCTTACCGACGAGTTCCATCCCACGCAGGTGCTGGCCGATTTCCTCACCATGCTGGAACATTCGGGCAAGCCCCTCCGTGAGACGGCTTTTTGTTACCTGGGGGATGCCCGCAACAATATGGGTAACTCGCTGATGATAGGTGCTGCCCTGATGGGTATGGATTTCCGTGCTGCTGCTCCCGCACAGGTGCAGCCCGACGC
>CAZYQV010000198.1:0-8237 GCA_964649775.1 uncultured Rikenellaceae bacterium | reverse complement strand
CATTACGGCCCTGGGCCACAAACTTGTACAATCCGGGTTTCCCGGAGATCGCCATGATATCTTTCAGATCCATAATAATAAATTTTACTCCGCAAATGATCCGTCACTTGCGGCACAAACCTACATAATTTTTTTATATCCGTGAATCCGCCACGAAAAAATAAGCCGTCCCGTCCCTTTCCTGCCTGACCCTGCCGGTCTCCTCCAATCACCCAATCACCCAATCACCCAATCATTCAATCATTAATCATTCAATCATTCCGTCCTCACTTCATCCCCCGTTCTTTGCGTATCTGATCGTAAGCCTCCTGTATTTTCTGGAATTTCTCCTTGGCAGCTTTCTGATACTCTTCTCCCAGGTAGCTCACCTTGTCGGGATGATATTTCACTGCCATTTTGCGGTATGCTTTTTTCACCTCTTCGTCCGGTGCCGAGGGGTCTATTTCCAGGATACGGTAGGCTGCCTGCGTATCGGGCACGAACATCGACCGGATGGATTTCCTGTCGGCCTGGCTGACGCCCATGTTCACGGCGATGGTCTCGATCATCTCCAGCTCTTTGGGATGATACTGTCCGTCGGCGCCCGAGAGGCCGTATAGCAGATGGAGCAGCTGCAGGCGGCCGGGGTAGTCGAGGTACATCTTTATCTGGCGGCTCACATCCACCACGGGTATGTTCTGTTTCAGGATATCGCGCAGCATGCGCACCGCCTCGCGGGCTTTGTCCTCGCCCGCCGACTGCAGGAGATATTGTTTGACAAAGTCGAGCTCCGACTTTTTCACCGTGCCGTCGGCCTTCATCACGGCTGCCAGCAGCACCAGCAGGCTCAGGGAGAAATCACCCTGTGTGGTACGCGAAGGGCCTTCCCCCTGCTGGGCCCCGTCCAGCATCGACCCCAGGACAAAGCCCAGGATACCTCCCAGCGGCCCGAGGAAAGCCCAGCCCAGTCCGCCTCCTATCCATTTACCCCATTTTCCCATAGTTGGTTAGTAGTTTTGAGTTTCGAGTTTCGAGTTTTGAGTTTTGAGTTTCGAGTTTTGAGTTTCGAGTTTTGAGTTTCGAGTTTCGAGTTTCGAGTTTCGGGTTCATATTTTCCATTCCGTCAACGGATCAGGCTGTCAGCTCTTCGTGTACCTTTATCACCTGCGGCACTACCATGCGCCGGCCATCGTTGACGATGGTATGTCCGGCGCGTCGCTGTCGCTGCCGTTCGCTCATCTGGCTTCTTATCCTGGCGAGCACATCCCCGCGGGAGACGCCGTCGCGTTTCATGACCCTTTCGATGCGCACCCGGCGGGGGGCATAGACGTTGATCACACTGTCGAGATACCGGTCGCCCCCGCTCTCAAAAATGATGGCGGCCTCCTGCATCACGTACGGTCTGCCGGAAAAGGAGGAGGCCCACGCCTCAAAATCTTCGAAGACGACAGGATGGACGATGCTGTTCACCTTCTGCCGGAGAGTGTCGTCCGAAAAGAGGGCCCCGGCCAGCCGTTGTCTGTTCAGACGGCGTCCCTCATAGACCTCCGGGCCCATCAGTGCCGTCAGGCGTTCTCTGATCGTCGCGGAGGTCTCCATCAGCTCACGGGCCCGCTCGTCGGCATGGTACACGGGGATGCCGAGACGCTCAAAAAGACCGCTCACCAGCGTCTTGCCGCTGCCGATCCCTCCGGTAATGCCTACCTTCTTCATTTTTTCTTTTCGATGAGATATTCAACCTTCTCAGGGTCGAGACGTACCGCCTCGATGCCGACAGGTTGTTTCTTCAGCCGGATGGTAAGCTTGCCGGCCCCTTTCCTGTTGAGGTCCTTGTAGTCCACCACAGCGTCGAACAGCTCGGGCAGGAGTTTCTTGTAACGGCTCAGCCCCACCCTGAAGGAGACCTTCACGCGGGAAGGGAAAAGACGCAACACCACGCTATCCGGAACATTCACGGGCCTGATGGGGATGTTATACACCGCTTCGGTATACTGCTCCACCGCCACCTGCAGCACCACTTTGTCCGCAGAGAGTTCGACGCGTCCGGGACGAAGCAACGGGAGTTCTTTCTCGAACGATTTCTCCACCTCCCGGAACTCCCGGTGGACGGTCCTCACGCCTGCCAGGGTATCGAGGATCATCGCCGGCCCGGAAGCTACGACCGTATCGGGCACAAGACGGATGGTATCCTTCAGGATATACTGTCTTGCCGGCACCACTGTAATATCGGCGATCACGGGGAGAGGGCGTTTCACCAGGCTGTCAAAGACGAAGCGCAGCGTGTCGGGGAGGATGCTTTCCAGCACCATCCTGTCGCCCAGATGATCGTTCACGAACCCCTTCACATAGGAAGAAAGAAGGTAAAAACGACGTGTGTCGCCGGCCTGCTCAGGTCGCAGCGGGAAAGAACGCAGGTCGATGACCAGCGGCTCCTTCCAGGGCTTCAGCTTGTATTTCATCAGCTTGTAACCCTGTCCTCTCACCTCCAGGAGAAGAGATCCGGGCAGGTCGTTGATGATGACCCGCTGCTCGCCGCTGTTGTGGAAAAGCACCGGATATCTTACCTGCGCCGTAGTCTCCTTGCTGAGCTGGTTGAGGAGCCAGAAAAGGGTGGAGATCAGCAGGAAGATCAGGAATATACCGCTGTCGCGGCCAAATCTTACTTTCCTGAGATGGTCGTGATACCAACTTTTTATTTTCTCCTGCCATTCCACGCTGTTTCTTCTTTTCCGCACCTGTCACCTGCCGGAAAGGACTATCTCTGCTGGCTCAGGTCGGAAGCATCTTTGAGGATCGCACTTTTGTCCACCTTGATATGGACATTCGGAGCGATCTCCAGGGTTACCGTGTTGTCTTTGACATCATTCACCTTGCCGTAGATACCGCCGGTGGTGACCACACGGTCGCCTTTCTGGAGGCTGTTGCGGTATTTGGTCAGTTCTTTCTGCCGCTTCATCTGGGGACGGATCATAAAAAGGTAAAAGATCACTATGATCAGTACCAGAAAGACCAGCGACATCATCTGTCCCGACTGCTGTCCCTGCCCCTGTGTCGGAGCCATTGCGAAAATCATGCTTAAAGTATTCATGTTCATTTAATTTTGGTTGTTTTCCGTTTTATTTCTTTTGCGGACTCACTTCCGCCGTGATGATGAGGATGGTGACCGGCGGCGAGGTGTTGCCTCTCACCGCGATGCTCTTGCGTTGGGAGCCGTTCTTGCCGAGGCTGTTGAACTCCACCTCAATGACGCCCGACGCGCCGGGTTTTACCGGTTTCTTCGAGTACTTCGCCACGGTGCAGCCACAGGAGGCACTCACGGAGGTGATCAGCAGATCGGCCGTGCCCTCGTTGGTGAAGTGGAAAGTGTGGGTGACCACCTCTCCTTCGGTCATCTTCCCGAAATCATGCTGATATTCGGTGAAAACGATTTTCGGATGACCCGTATCGGCTGCCGCATGCCGGTCTTTCCCGGCATCCTCTCCTTCTCCCCCCGGTGCATGCCCGCAGGAGATAACCCCCAGGGATCCTGCCACCAGCAAACTAAAAATAAGGAACGTTCTCATCTTTCAAAAAAATCTCATGCAAAGTAACAAGAAAAATACCACATCCACAAGACAGTACAATGATAGAATGATAGAATGATAAAATGAGTGAAAAAGGTCCGGGGCCCCTCCTTATACTTCTCCGATCAGTCCTCTTCCTTCCTTGCGTATTTTTTTTTCCTTGCGCAGGTCGGCCACGATCTTGTCGAGGATACCGTTGACAAAGACCGCACTTTTATCGGTGCTGTAATATTTGGCGATCTCGATATATTCATTGATCGACACCCGGACGGGGATATCCGGAAAATTGAGTATCTCGGTGATGGCCTGGATCAGGATCAGCATATCCAGCCGTGCGATGCGGTCTACCTCCCAGTTTTTGGTATGTTGTTCGATCAGCCCCGTATACTCTTCGCGGTGCAGGATGCTCTTGTGCAGCAGATCCATGGCAAACTGCTCATCCTCTTTGCTCTTAAACATGGGAGGGAGAGTGATGCGTCGTCCGTTGCGGGCGGGGAACAGGTCTGCGAAACGTATCAGTGCCGACAGGATGAACTCCAGCTCGTCATTCCAGTAGATGCTCTGTTCCTCGAGGCTTGCCTGCAGATCCTCGGAGGCCGGGAACAGCTCGCTAAGGATGTACTTCACGATGGACTGATCGTTCTTATAGTCATCCCGGGGATGTTCCATATATTCGCGGTAAGCCTCCGTGGCCGTGAGCGCGTTGTACAGTTTTTTCAACAGGACGGCATGATCTTTCCATCCCAGCGACTGATCACGGATGATCTTTTTGACCCCCTCATGTTCCCGCAGGTCACGGATGACACGGTTGTGAACAAAACGTTCGTTGGGATGGAGCTCGTCCCACGTAGGCATTTTCTTCTCCCGTCCCAGCTGTATGCGTTCGGCAGCATGATCCACAAGATCGAAAAGCAGCATAAGGATCAGGAAAAACATCTGGTAAGAACGCTCAAGAGATGTCTTCAGCTCCCGGCCCGCCTGCTGTATCGTACTGTCACTCTTCCGTGACCAGGCATACAAAATCTGTAACACCTTGATCCTTATCAGTCGTCTGCTCAACATAGGTACTCCACTAGATTGCAAAGTGCAAAGGTAAGGATTTTATCGAGGATGATACCCCCTCCGGAGAAATGCATGAGGGACCCTTGACAAACCTCATCCCCCGTTGAAGTAGTTAAAGTTTTAACAACTTTTAACATTTAAAAAAATATTTTTTACATTTGAGCATCATTTTCAACCTATTCTTATAACCAAAACCAGGAAACCTAAACAGAAGAATGATGGAAGAAGGAATTGAAAAAAATGAAAATCAGGAAAGAACGGTGAGGGAGGAGATTTTCTCTAAGGCTGTTCGGGCGGGCAAGAGGACCTATTTTTTTGATGTAAAAGCCACCCGCCGAAACGAGTATTACCTGACGATCACCGAGAGTAAGAAACGTTTCAGCAAGGAGGGAAAAGCTTTCTTTGAGAAACACAAGATCTTTCTTTACCGCGAGGATTTTGACAAGTTCATGGATGGCCTGAAGGAAGTGCTCGGATTCATTCAGCGTGAACAGCCGTATGTACCGGAAGAAGAAGGACATCACGAGGCAGCGCCCCAGCCGTCAGAGATGGCCGAGGTGGCAGAAGTGGAGGAGCCTGTGGCAGAGGATTTCACCAACATCGAGTTTGAAGACCTGGAAGACAAAAAAGAATAGGTCTTTCCCCCGGCGTACTGTTTTTTTATCTTTTTTCTTTCCCCGTGCCGGGGAAAGAGCGGGTCGTATCTATGCTGTCCCGGTGCCGGAGCATCACTTTCCCCATAAGTAGGTATTGTATTTTTCCTTTGACAACCGTATGTTTGCACCTGATATGCGTGCAAAAGGAGTGACGGGTTGAGACTTTCCGAACTACATACCAATGAGACAGCGATCATCGTCAAGGTGATGGGTCGCAGCACCTTCCGCAAGAGGATCGGGGAGATGGGCTTCATCAGGGGGCAGAAGATCCGGGTGGTACGCAATGCCCCCCTGAAAGACCCCATTGAATATTCGATCATGGGGTACTCTGTCTCCCTGCGTCGTTCGGAAGCCCGTCTCATTGAGGTGGTCACCGAGGAGGAGGCCCGCCGGCTGCTGGGCAAACGCCTCAACGGTGTCATCACCGAAGACGAGATCAGGCGTACGGCCCTGGAGAAAAGCAAGCAGATCAATGTGGCCCTGGTAGGCAACCCCAACTGCGGCAAGACGACCCTCTTCAACAATATCTCCCGCTCCAAAGAACATGTGGGCAACTACGGGGGTGTCACCATCGAATCGAAAAGCGCCACCTTCGAGTTCAACGGCTACACCTTCAACCTCGTCGATCTCCCCGGCACCTACTCCCTCTCGGCCTTCACCCCCGAAGAGCTGTACGTCAGGAAGTACCTCCTCGGCGAGTTGCCCGACATTGTCATCAATGTGGTGGATGCCTCCAACCTGGAGCGCAACCTCTACCTCACCACGCAGCTCATCGACATGGACCTGCGCATCGTGATGGCCCTGAACATGTACGACGAGATCCAGAAAAAAGGCGATATCCTCGACTACCAGGCCCTGGGCAGCCTCCTGGGCATGCCTGTGGTACCTACCGTTTCCACACGGGGCAAGGGCATCTACAAGCTGTTCGAGAAGATCATCGATGTATATGAGGAAAGGGACCCCGTCTCGCGGCATCTGCACATCAATTTCGGCAAGGAGATAGAGGAGTCGATTCACAGGATCCAGGACCTTATCTGGCAGAACAGCCGGCTGACAGCCCAGGTCTCCTCCCGTTTTTATGCCATCAAGCTGCTGGAGAACGACAAAGCGGCCCACTTCTCCCTCTCTCGCTGGGACAACTACGAAGAGATACGGCAGGCGGCAGAGAAAGAGATCAGGCGTCTGGAGGCCCTCTACCACGAGGATGCAGACACGCTCATCACCGACGCCCGTTATGGTTTTATCTCGGGAGCCCTGAAGGAGACCCTGAAGGTAGGTACCCGCGACCGCCGCGAGATGACCGAAGAGATCGACAAGGTGCTCACCCACAGGATATGGGGTTATCCCCTCTTTTTCCTGTTCCTATTCATCACCTTCTTCACCACCTTCGAGGTGGGTAAGCTGCCCGTCGACTGGCTCAACCGTCTGGTGCTGCTCTCCTCCAACACCCTGGGCAACCTGCTGCCGGAAGGTTCTTTCCGCGACCTGATCATCAACGGCATCATCGGCGGCATCGGCAGCGTGATCGTCTTCCTGCCCAACATACTGATACTGTTCTTCTTCATCTCGTTCATGGAGGACTCCGGGTATATGGCGCGTGCCGCCTTCATCATGGACAAACTGATGCACAAGATAGGCCTGCACGGCCGCTCTTTCATCCCCCTGCTGATGGGCTTCGGCTGCAATGTGCCGGCGGTGATGGCCACACGCACCATCCCCAACCGCAACAACCGTCTGCTGACGATGCTCATCAACCCCCTGATGTCGTGCAGTGCCCGCCTGCCGATCTATATCCTGATCCTCTCGGCTTTCTTCCCCGACCATGCCACCCTCCTCCTGATGGCCATCTACCTGACAGGCATCCTGCTGGCAGCCATCGTCGCCAGGGTCTTCAAGAAAGTGCTCTTCCGCAAAGAGGAGGCTCCCTTTGTCATGGAGCTGCCCCCCTACCGGATGCCGACACTGAAGACCACCCTCAAACACATGTGGAACAAAGGGGAGGAGTACCTGAAAAAGATGGGGACGATCATCCTGGTGGCGGTAGTCCTCGTATGGGCCCTCACCTATTTCCCCCGTCCTGCTGCAGACAGCTCCTACAACCGGCAGCTGGGGGAGCTGGAGAAGCGTCTGGAGCAGACCACGGGCGAGGAAGAGAAGAACGGCATCACGCAGCAGATCTCCCTCGTGAAGAAAGAGAAAGAGGCGGCAACGCTGGAAAACAGCTATATCGGACGGCTGGGCAAAGCCATCACGCCCGTGTTCCGTCCCCTGGGGTTTGACTGGAAGATGAGCGTCAGTCTGCTGGCCGGCGTCACGGCCAAGGAGATCGTCGTCAGCACCATGGGCGTACTGTACCAGAGCCGCGACGAGAAAGGCACCTCCTCAGAGCTGCTGGCACAGCGCCTCAAGGATGAGACCTTCACCGAAGGCCCCCTCGCCGGGGAGAAAGTCTTTACCGACACCACCGTGCTCGCCTTCCTGATCTTCATCCTGGTCTATTTCCCCTGTGTGGCGACGGTGACAGCCATCGCCCGCGAGGCGGGCAGCTGGAAATGGGCTGCCCTGGCCATCGTCTACACCACCGTCCTGGCATGGATACTGGCTTTCCTGGTCCGTCAGGCAGGACTGTTGTTCACCTGAAGAAAAAGAAAAATGATGATACAGGACATACTCACTTACCTCACCGTTGCTGCCGCCGCAGCCGTAGCCGTCTACCGCATCTCACGCACCCTCCTTACGGCTGCCCGGGGCGGGATACCCCGATGCAGCAGTTGCCCCCGGGGACAGTGGAATGATAAAATGATAAAATGATAAAATGATTGAATGAGTGAATGAGTGAATGATTGGATGATTGAGTGAGTGATTGAGTGAGTGAGTGAGTGAGTGAGGGGATGAGTGAGGGGATGAGTGAGGGGGATGGGAGAAATCAGAACAGTTCCCTGAAGAAGTAGACGGTCATGATCATCGAGGCGATGAG
>CAZYQV010000197.1:0-2535 GCA_964649775.1 uncultured Rikenellaceae bacterium | reverse complement strand
CTTCCTTCCGCGCCCCTCGATACAGTCCTCGCTCCGCTCGGCCCACTCGGGGAGCGGAAGCCCTGAGCTTTCAACCTTTCAACTCCTCAACTCTTCAACTTATCAACTTTTCAACTTCTCAACTTCTCATTCTTTCAAGCTTCAAGCATCGAGCTTCAAGCTTCCATCTTCCTCCATCCCGCCACCGCCAGCTGTCCCAGGGCTATTCCTCCGTCGTTGACGGGGAACTCCAGCGGCCGGAACACTTCAAAGCCTTTTTTCTCCAGCATCTCCTCCGTCCCTGCCAGCAGGATGCTGTTCTGGAAAGCACCACCCGTGAGCACCACCTTCCCGATGCCGGCAGCCTCCCTTATCTCTTCCGTCACCGTCGTGATCATCTCTATCAAGGTATTATGAAAACGGGCGGCGATGATGGCCGGAGACACTTTTTTCCGGATGTCGGCGACGACGGCCCGTATGAGGGGGGTCATATCCACTGTGCCCGACCTCTCCCAGGGATAGACTCCTTTTTCTCCTTCCGTCGCGGCAGCCTCCAGACGCATGGGAGCCTCGGCGTGGAAGGTACTCGTCGTGCAGATGCCGGTGAGGGCTGCCACAGCATCGAAAAGACGCCCGGCGCTGGAGGTGAGGGGCGTATTGATCTCCTGCCGGATCATGGTCATCACGGGGTCCAGGATCCCTTCTCTTCCGGCTTTCTCCACCACCGGCAGGGGGAGTCCGGCCATCTCCTCCCCGAAGGTATGGTACAGGTATGCCAGGGCCATGCGCCACGGCTGCATCACCGCCCTGTCGCCACCGGGCATAGGAACATACCCCAGGTGGGTGATGCGCCGGTATCCGGCGAGGTCACACACCAGGAACTCACCGCCCCAGATATGACCATCGTCACCCAGTCCCGTACCGTCAAAGCTCACGCCGATAACCTCCTCCGTCAGACCATGCTCGGCCATCACCGCCGCCACGTGGGCATGGTGATGCTGCACCGCCGTCAGCGGCAGACCCGTCTCCTGTGCATAACGCGTGGAGAGATAATCGGGATGCAGATCACAGGCTACCAGCGACGGCTCCACCCGGAAAAGGCGGGTCATACGCTCCACCGACTCGGTAAAAAAGGCATAGGTCTCATAGTTCTTCAGGTCGCCGATGTGCTGACTCATGATCGCCTGGTCCTCCCTGCCCAGACAGAAGCAGTTGACCAGCTCGGCGCCGGTGGCAAGGATGTTGTCCACAGGGAAGGGCATGATCACCGGCGCCGGCGCGAAGCCACGGCTGCGGCGCAGCACACGGCGGCGCCCCCGCACAAAACGGACCACCGAGTCGTCCGTGCGGTTGTGTATGCGGCGGTTGTATGTCAGCACGGCATCCGTCACGGGTCCCAGCCTGCTGCGGGCCTCGCCGTCGTCGATGACGATGGGCTCGTCCGACAGGTTGCCGCTGGTAAACACCAGCGCCGGCAACGGCAGCTGCTCGAAAAGCAGATAGTGAAAAGGCATGTACGGCAGTATCGCCCCCACGGTGGGAAAGCCCATGCTCACCGAAGGTGCTGTCGCCTCTCCTTCCGCCTGCAGCAGGACGACGGGACGACGCCAGCTCGTCAGCTCAGCCTCCGCGGCGGCCGGGAGACGGGCAAAACGCCGCACAGCCTCCACATCCCTGAACATGACGGCAAAAGGCTTTCCCTCACGCACCTTGGCCTCCCGCAAACGGCGGACAGCCGACTCACAGGTGGCATCACAGGCCAGGAAATAACCTCCCACCCCCTTCACCGCGACAAGGCCGCCGGCCATCAGGATCTCCGACGTCTTCTTCAGGATCCGGGAAAGATCTTCCGTGCCTCCTCCCTCCTGCCACAATGTATAGTGCGGACCACAACGGTTGCAGACCACCGGCTGCGCATGAAAACGTCGGTCGTGCACATCCTCATACTCCGCACGACACACATCACACATCTCAAACACCTGCATGGTGGTGTTCGCTCGGTCATAGGGCAGGTCGGTGACGATCGTGAAACGCGGCCCGCAGTTGGTACAGTTGATGAATGGATAATCAAGACGGTGGAGTTGCCGTTTCATGTCTCTCAGACAATCGTCGCAGACAGCAATATCGGGACTCACCTGGGTAATGCCGGTATCGTCAGCCGTACTGGGGAGGATATGAAAGGTACCGTCAGCAGGACACCCCCTGCCCTCCTCCGACGGAAGGATCTCTACTTCCCATATACGGGCGGCCGGTGGCGCCTCACGCCGGAGACGCTCCGCAAAACGCCGGAGATACTCCTCCTCCACATCACAGACAACAATGCGTACCCCCTCCACACCGTTCTCCACCGTGCCCGTCAGCCTCTCTTCCGTGGCCAGACGATATACAAATGGACGGAAACCAACCCCCTGCACAAGGCCCCGGATACGGATCTTATATGTGTGCTTTTTCGACATTTGTCTGGTTCGTGGTTCGTAGTTCGTAGTTCGTGGTTAGTGGTTAGTGGTTAGTGGTTAATGAGTTTCGAGTTTTGAGTATCGAGTTTCGGGTTGCGAG
>CAZYQV010000196.1:0-5179 GCA_964649775.1 uncultured Rikenellaceae bacterium | reverse complement strand
GATGATCGATCCCCGGATACCCTTGCCCGAAGATGCATCAGAGTGAGTTTCCTTCCTGCAACAAGGAAACCACCTTCTTATCAATCGGCAGGGTAACATCTGCCGGAGTAAGTTTTTTGAGCGGCAGCCATCGGAACGACTGGCCCCGTTCGGCGTCCTCCGGAAAATCGAAGGGCTTGTCGGACACAGGGAAGCAGGGCGGCCCGGTGAAACGGGCCAGATAATAGATGCTGATTACCTGCATGCCAGGGTGGAACTTCGACTCCTGGAAGAAATCGGTCGTATAAAGGTGGCGGAGGATCTCAATGTTGCAGCCGGTCTCCTCGCGGATCTCCCGGCGCAGACAGTCGAGGGTGCCCTCGCCGTATTCGAGTCCTCCGCCGGGAAACTTGGTGAAGCGATGGCCCAGATAGCTCTCGTCGCTGAGAAGTACCTCGCGGCGGTCGTTCAGCAGGATGCCGTAGACACGGATGGTGAAACGGGTGTTGACGGGGGCGGGCATGGGAGGAGAGTTATAAGTGACTAAAGTTATAAGTGACTAAAGTTACGGGCTGAGATTATCCGGTTTTTTTTTCGGAAAAGTAAGTTTGGCAGGATCCTGTCTTGTATCAAAGATCCTTAAGATCTCGACCTTATCCTTGTGAATCCGGTAATACAAAGAGTTATGTTTTGTCAGGACACATTTCCGGATTTTTTCTTTCCGGTGGATCATGGGGAACTGCCTGGGATTTTTCCCGATCCGGCTTACCGTCTCATCTACCAGGTCAATAAAACGTAAAACAATTCTTCTGTTCCACTCTTTGTCAAGATAATCCAGGATTTCCATAAGATCTCCCCGGGCCATGGGAGACCACAAGACCTTCTTATGCATCAGGATATTTTTTACGGATATCGGACATTACCGTGTCATGAGAAATTCCTTTACCTTCATTCAGTTCCGAAATGGAATCGAACAATCCCTGTTTTTGTTCGTCGGTAAGGTAGGTCCAGTCACTGACGTCTTTCTCTCCATTCAGGTAATTGGTCAGAATGCCGTATATTTCTTTTAGTTTGGTGTTGTCCAGGGAGTCGATCTTTCGGAATATCATTAATTTCAACTCTGCGGCGTTCATGATTGTACTGTTTTATGTTTCAGGATATTCAAAGTTATAAAAAATCAGGAGATATAAATTTTGTTTTTTGTGGTTTAACCTGCATTTATTCCGTTTCTTCCTGAGGAGGACGGATTGAGGGCGAAGGTGATCCATTCAATGATCTTCTCCGTCTCATCGGGGCGGAACCATTGGGTATCCTTGTCTTTGCGGAACCAGGTAAGCTGTTTGCGGGCATATTTGCGGGTGTTGGCCCGGATGCGTTCGACGGCTTCGTCGAGGGAGAGTTTGCCTTCGAGGTGGGCGAAGATCTCTTTGTATCCGACGGTATTGAGGGCGTTGACCCGGCGGTGCGGCAGCAGGGTGCGGGCTTCCTCCACGAGCCCGTCCTCCACCATCTGCAGTACGCGCCGGTTGATGCGGTCGTAGAGTTCCTGCCGCGGCAGGTCGAGGCCGATGCGCACGATGCGGAAGGGGCGTTCCTTGCGGGTGCGGGTGAGGAAGGAGTAATAGGGGCGGCCGCTCTGCACAGAGATCTCCAGCGCCTTGAGCAGCCGCTGGGGGTTGCGCAGATCGACCCGGGCGTAGTAGGCGGGGTCGGCTTCCCGCAGACGCTGCTGCAGGCCCTCCAGCCCTTCGTGTTCGTACAGCTCCTTCATCTGCTGCCGCACCGCCGGGTCAACGGTGGGGATGTCGTCGATGCCGTGGCAGACAGCGTCGATATAAAGTCCCGAGCCGCCCACCATGATCACGGGGTTCATGCGGCGGAAGAGTTGCGGCAGCAGCGCCAGCACCTCGGTCTCGTACATGAAGGCGTTGTAATAGTCGAAGATCGACTTTGTCTGAATGAAATGATGTCTGACGGCAGCCAGCTCCTCCGGCGTGGGCACGGCCGTGCCGATACGCATCTCGCGGTAGATCTGCCGCGAGTCGGCCGAGACGATCTCACTGCCGAAGTGCCGCGCCACCCCGATCCCCACACGCGTCTTGCCCACGGCTGTCGGCCCGGAAATGATGACGAGCGTATCAGACATAAAATTATCGGTTTATCCCAGGCAAAGATGATAAAATAGTTTTGAGTTTTGAGTATCGGGTTGAGAAAGTTATTTTTCTTTTCAACTTTATGACTCTCACATCTTCTGAATTCGTAAATCGCCGTTCCTTGTTCTTAAATCGATAGATCATCAATATCTTCAAACCCATCCGACAACAGATCCTCATCATCCTCTCCGGGGAAGAGGTCTTCTCCGGTTCCGGCAGTGAGGTCTTCGATCAGCAGCTGGGGCGGCGGATCGCCGGCTTCGCGGATGCAACGGGGATAGACGCCCCCCTCATCGGCCTCTTTCACCTCCACCACCTCCATGAAGAAACCGCGGTTGGAGAGATAGTCGTACAGGTAGAGCAGCTTGTCCTCTTTGGCTTTCACAAGATCCTCGATCTTCGTGTTTTCCATGGTACGGGCTCCCTCCTCTCCGGTCATGTTGATGAGGGGGAACTCCTCGCCCTTGCCCCAGCTCTCGTCGGTGGTGAAGAAAGAGGACATCAGGCCCGGGTCGAAGCCCAGGTTCTCCTGGATGGCATGATGCAACTCCAGGAGGGTCTGGCCGGCCCCCACCTCGAAGTCGCGGACAAACCCGTCGTCACCGCCCGATAACATCCTGAGTGTGAATACCTGTGACATGATAAACAAATATAGGGAAAATAGTTGAGGAGTCAATGAGCCTGTGATTAAACGAGCCAAAGACGAAGCGGGATCATAAAGACGAATTGATCCCTGCCTGCCAACAAAAAAAAGGGATCCCTGAACAGGATCCCTGCATAAAAAGATTTAGCATTTTCATTGTCAGAAAGCCCTGACAGCACGCACTCTCTTGACCATATCCTTGTGGTTGGTGGCTCCGCTGCCTGTAGCGAACGAGAAACTGAAGGCATACTCGGTATTGACATCCGTTTCTGTAGAGGACCAGTAGGCCCGGTAACTGAGGGCGAGCCTGTCCAGCTTCTTGTTGATGTCGAATTTGACGGTATAGAGTTTGGACAGTTCGTCAATAGCCGGCAGATACCAGTCCCCGGCCGAAGTTCCCGGCGTGGAATAGTCGGCACACAATTTGGCGGCATAGCTCCCGTCGCCCTGTGCGTCCGTGATCTTGGTGGTGTTCTCCGTGCCGTCATACTGGTTCCATGCGCCGGTGTTCTCATAGGTTCCGTTCCACCATGCGACGGCGGTGCCGCCGTCGATCTCGTCCGGCGAGCAGATCAGTCCGTGTTCCCCCGTCTCGTCCACCCAGAAGACGATGCCGTCTTCTCCGTTGTTGCCCATCAGCTCACCCACATAATGCTTCCCTTTGACGGCTGCTGCTGTTTTTGCGTGCAGGGCATAGGGTACAGTCAGCAGCTCATGGGTCACCTGTATGGCATCGTAGGCGGTGCCCCCCTCCGGGTCGATGCCTGTGGTGATGAAATAGGGTCCGCCGGCCCAGTCGATGGTGTCGAAACCGGTCTGCCCGCCGATCTCTACCGTGAGCAGTCCGTTGGCATTGGTGGTGGGGGTCTGTGTCTCTTCATACACCAGGGTGCCGTCGGCAGCGCCCTGCAGGATCCTGATCTGCATGCCTACCTGCGTACTGGTGATAAGTTGGTTGCTCCCGTCCCTGACCACAGCCTGGTAACTCATCTTCTGAGGAGCCTGGGCCATGGCCTGCCGGGGAGACATTATTCCGGCAGCGATCACCGCTGCAGCAAAAAGGCCAATAAAATTTTTCATGATGATTCCTTCTTAATGTTTAATGATCTTGAATGTTTTGATCTCTTTGTCCTTCTCCGTGACTTTCAAAAAATAAACGGCAGGTTTATACCGCGTAAGGTCCAGCCGGGTCTGTTTGTCTGTCGCCTTTTTACTTTCCAGAAGTCTGCCGTTGGCATCATATAATCGATACCACAGCCGGTCGGTTCTGAGATTTTCCGTTGTAACGGTGATGAGTCCGCTGACAGGGTTGGGAAAGATCTTAACAGACCCTCCTTCGGTCTCCCCCACGGATGAAACAACCGAGATCTCAAACGGTTGTTGCACCCCCTCCGCTACCGAAGCACCCGTACCTGTGCCGGTAAGATAAAAAAGTTGCCCGACGGAACAGCTCACAGAGCCGCCGCTTCCGGATGCATCCCCTCCTGAGGTGACGAGTGCTTCCTGGGCCTGCAGTCCCGCTGTCATTGAAAGAAACAGGAGAAAAATAACAGAAGGATAAAGTAGAGATTTTAACATAAAATAGATTTGTTTAACAAATCTATTGATTTTTAATGAGATATAATGTGTTCTGCAGCAGTTATGTAAATATATTGTTATATTCATAACTACATGTCGGAAATGAAGGAAGAAAGCAGGTCCGGCAGAACTTTCTTCTACTTTAAAGCTACTTTTGTTAAACCTCTGTCAGAAACTGCATTGTGTCGACACCGTCGGCATAATCCCAGAGATCCGGTAACTGAAACATACCGAATGGGATAGCTGTGAGGTGGGCGGAGGTGTTTCCTGCCAGGCACTGGATCTTATCTACGTAGTTAACTACGTAGTTAACTACGTAGTTGAGGTTCTTATACCGTTCATAAAAGAGCATGCCGATGGGGGAGGCGAGGGTGGTATCTTCTGTCAGCAAGAGGTTTCCGGCATCGAGGAAAGGGGTGCCGTCCATGGTGAGGACGGCCCGCTGGTATTCCAGGTTATGGCGGTAGGAGGGCAGCCGGTTGACCTCGCTGTATTCGCGGAAGAAGGGGAAGAGATGCTTTTCGATGTCGTAATCTTCGGGGATGAAGATCTTCGACACGCTGCGGCAGCCCAAGCCGTAATACCAGAAGATATCCCGGGCCAGGCCGCGCAGGTCGTCGTCGCTCTCCGTGCCGTCGAGGATGGCGATGCTGTTGCGGTTGCGGCGGATGATGGCGGGGATGTCCTTGTAATGATATTCAAAATGGCGGGCCGTATTGTCGGAGCCGGTGGCGATGACGGCATCCGTCTGCTGGGGCCGTTCGCGGGTGAAGGTGATCCGTTCAGCAAAGTCCGGTTCTATCCCGGTGAGGATCATGGCGGCGAG
>CAZYQV010000195.1:0-3496 GCA_964649775.1 uncultured Rikenellaceae bacterium | reverse complement strand
TGGGTGAGCAGCTGATGGACAAAGTCCTGGTACCCTGCGGCAGTTTCCGAAGAGATGATGGCTATACGCTGCGGGACGAGAGGGAAGGGGAGTTGTTTGTTCATTTCCAGGATCCCTTCCCTGCGCAGTTGTTCGATGATCTCCTTCCGTTTGACTGCCATTTCTCCCAGGGTATATGCCGGGTCGATGTCGCGTATGTTCAGGGATAGGCCGTACACCTCGTGGAAGGTGACCTCTGCCTCCACCAGCACCTTGATGCCGGCCGAGAGGGGCCGGCCGGTGGTGGTCTCGAAGTAGGGCCGCAGGATGCGGAAGGTGTAAGCCCAGATCATGGCACGCGCGCGTGCCGAGGGCTGGTCGCTGTCGGGCGCTTTCTCGATCAGCTCGAGATAGCAGTGTCCGCGGGCATTCACCTTCATCTCACTTATCTCGGCCACCACCCAGAAGGTGTCGCTGAAATTTTGTTCAACGACGTCACGGATCCGGCGGTTGAGTTCAAGGAGAGTGACTGTTCTTTTTTCCATGCACTACCGTATCTTGATAACGTGTAAGGTGGAGATCGCTCCGTTATGGTCTATTTTGAGCAGGTACATACCTGCTGAGAGCTGTGACAGGTCGTTATGCAGCAGGTTGAGGCCGGTGGTGAGCTGTGTTTCTTTTTTCAGGAGGATGCTTCCTGTCATGTTGTATAGGGAGAGTGTGGCTGTCCCTCCCGTCCTGCTGGTGACAGCGACGGTCAGCTGGTCGCTGAAAGGGTTGGGATATGCTACGGTGTTATCCCCCTGGTGTGTTTTTTCAGCGACCCGGAGCGTTTCAAAGGGTTTGGTCATGTCGGGGATGCCATACCCCGTCAGTACGTCGGGGTCGTTGAAGTGGTTGGCAGCTTCGCGGATGGCCTGAATGATCTTTTGTGCCGGTGTGTCGGGGAAAGCCTGGCGCAGGCAGGCGGTCATGCCCGTGATGAGAGGGGCGGAGAAAGAGGTGCCGTTGCCCTGTCTCACGCTGCTGTCCGGCAGCTGGACGAAGACCCCCACGCCGAGGGCTGCCACGTCGGGCTTGACACGTCCGTCGGCCGACGGGCCGGAGGAGGTGAAAGCGGAAGGATTCCCCAGCGTGTCCACGGCTCCCACGGCAAGGATACTGTCGGCATCGGCAGGGGTGATGATGTAATACCATGTTTTGTTGCGCTCATTGCCGGCGCTGTTGACCACGATGATACCCCTGCGGGCAGCCATCACCGCAGCACGGGCAGCTACGGTGGTGCGACCGTTCATGTCGTCGTATGTATGATCGAAAGAGCTATCGTCAAAAGTGAAATATCCCAGGGAGGAGGAGATGATGTCCGCACCCACACTGTCGGCCAGCTCGGCGCCGGCCAGCCAGTATTCTTCTTCCACAGGGTATTCGCTGTAGACATCCTCCGTGCGTATCAGCCAGTAGGAGGCGTCGGGGGCGGCTCCCATCAGCTTGCCGGGGAGGTTCCCTGCCAGGATGCTGAGGACGTACATGCCATGGCTGTGATCGTCCCAGACAGTAGCATTGCGGGACACCATGTCCCGTGTGCCCAGGATCCTGCCGGCATCACGCAGCGAGTCGAAAGCTGGAAGAACATCGGCACGGTAAAAACCTGCGTCCAGCACGGCGACGATAACCCCCTTTCCCCGGTAACCCCGCTCATGGACAGTCACTCCGTTTAACAAAGAGAGCTGAAACAGATAGTCCTGTGTGATCTCCGCAGGAGAGGCCTCCTCCCATTTCTTTCTGATACTCTTTCCTTTATTGACGGGTTTTACCAGGCGAACGCTGTCGACAAAAACCTGTTTGCTGATGGTGTCGTAGAGGGCCGAATCTTTGAGGTATCCTGTGACCGTGTTGAACCACCTGGAACGGCAGTAGATCTTCATGCCCAGCGATTGTAAGGTGTCGAGATAGGCCTGTGATACAGGAAGGTCCTCGTAGGTGACAGAGATCTGTTCGCGCTCCCTTCGTGCCAGAGCTCCGGCAGAAAGAAACTCTTCGGGATGGTCAAGGTCGTATAAAGTGCCCTTTTTGTCTTTCAGGTGGATGGTGTATATGCCTTCCTTCTGTCCTGCTGCCTGCAGTGCCGGAAGGATCATGAAAAGAAACAGAATAGATGACCTGATCGGGTTCATAAATAAAACTGTGGATGATGATCATTTTTTAAAGATCTGAATACCGTATTTTTCGGGGTCTAGGAACTTTCCCTTGTTTTTCTCAAGGGAGTCCAGCAGAGCGCTCTGCTCGCGCGTCAGTTCTTCCAGATTGTCGGGGATGCCGTCGGTATATGAGATCGATTGTACCAGCATGCCTTTTTTGTTGAAGAGATACCATTTTCCCTGACGTACATCGTAATGGTAGGTCCCCTGGAGCTGGTTTTTGCCATCCGGATAGTACATGGAGAACCTGCCTTCCAGCTTGTCATTTACATAAGTGGCGGTCAGTTTCAACTGGCCTCCGGGGTAATATTGTATCCAGCGTCCGTTTTTTTTGTTTGCTTTGAAATCGATGATCTCAGCTGTATCCCCCGAGGGATAGAATTTTATGCTGGGTCCTTCCTTGAGGTCGTTCCTGTAGTTTTCCAGATAAGAGAGACTGTCATGGTAATAAGAGAAATAGCGCCATTCGCCGTTTTTCTTTTTGTTTACATATTGTCCGGTAGCAGCCTTTTTTCCGTTCATGTAAAAGAAAGTGACATCTACTGTGTCGCCGGAGGGATGGTAATAGAGGAGGGATTTTATCTTGCCGTTGTCAAAGTATCTCCTGAACTCTCCTGACGGCCGGCCGTTCACGAAGTAACCGCGGTAGAGCAGGGTGCCCCGGGAGTCGTATTTTTCCCAGTACCCCTGTTTCCTCCCCTGTGCGTCGGTCCTGTTGAGGGTGTCGCTGACAGCGTTCTGTGCAGGGGTGATCCGGGGGATCAGAAGGAGGAGAAGGCTCAGGATGATAACCTCCCGGAATGTTTTATGGCGGTGTCTGTACTGCAAATTCCCGTATTTTGTTATGGCCTGTAAATTTACATAAAAAAAAGCTGTCCGGGTCACGGACAGCTTTTTTTTCATCTTATGGTACGGATTATTTGACCTCTTCGAAGTCGACATCCGTCACTTCGTCATCCCCGCTTTTCGACTGGTTGTCCTGCGGGCCTGCGCCGGCGGAAGGACCGCCCGGCTGGCCGGCGGCCTGGCCGCCTGTCTGTCCGGCTTTGTACATCTCCTCGCTGGCTGCCTGCCATGCGGCATTCAGCTCGGCCGTAGCCGATTCGATGGCTGCCAGATCTTCGCTTTTGTGAGCCTGTTTCAGGGCTTCCAGAGCTTTCTCAATGTTGCCTTTCTTATCGGCCGGCAGCTTGTCGCCAAACTCTTTCAGCTGTTTTTCCGACTGGAAGATCAGGCTGTCGGCAGTGTTGAGTTTTTCGATACGTTCTTTGGCTTTCCTGTCGGCCTCTTCGTTGGCCTTGGCCTCTTCTCTCATCCTT
>CAZYQV010000194.1:0-4018 GCA_964649775.1 uncultured Rikenellaceae bacterium | reverse complement strand
CGAGGATGCCTTCGGCATAGCCGTCACCGCTGTAGTGTTCGCTGTCGTTATTGATGGGAATGACCGTTTTGATCCAGTGCCGCAGGAGGAGGATCCTTTTGAACTCATCCTTTTCGCCGTGAAAAACCGTGTCGAGCCGGTATTTTCTGCGGAGATGTTCGAAACGGGGCGAGCGCAGGTCCTCGTAAGAGATGAAGATCGTATTGGGCCGGTATGCCGGGTTGTCTGTCTTCACCAGTGAGTATTCCCGCTGACGGCAGGAGGGGAGGAGGAGCACCAGGGTCAGGAGCAGGAGGGGAAAGGATATGTTTTTCATAATGAAAGAGATGGGTGGTGAACAAAGATAACAACTCCTGCGGAGGATCGCAAACCACCGGCAAAAGGAAGAAGGGAAGGAATGGCAGACAGGAAGTCGTTTGCCGATTCGCAAAGGAATACATTTTTGTTTTTCTTTTGCATATTTTGGGATTATCTTTGCCTCCTCAATCAGCTAGAGAAAACAATGTCTGATTTCGGATTTGACAGGATCATCGACCGGCGCGGCACTTATTCCTACAAATATGACGGGCTGAAGAAAGTCTTCGGGCGGGATGATGTCCTGCCCATGTGGGTGGCGGACATGGACTTTGCCGTGCCGCCGGCGGTGCAGGAGGCGATACGCCGCCGGGCGGAGCATCCTGTTTACGGCTATACCTTTCGTCCCGACGCTTATTACCTGAGCATCATCGACTGGCTCGGCCGGCGGCACGCCTGGCCGGTGGAGCGGGAGTGGATCGTCTATACGCCCGGCATCGTGCCGGCGCTCAACATGGCTGTGCAGGGCTTCACGGAGCCCGGCGACGGCGTGATCCTGCAGTCGCCGGTGTATCATCCTTTTTTCCATGCCATCGACCTGAACCACCGGAAGATGCTCAACAGCCGGCTGGTGGAGGAGGAGGGGTATTACACCATCGACTTCGACGATCTGGAGGAGAAAGCCCGCGGGGCGAAGATGTTGTTGCTGAGCAACCCCCACAACCCTGTGGGGCGTTCGTGGGATGAGGAAGAGCTGCGCCGCCTGGGGGAGATCTGTGTGGAGCATGATGTGCTGATCGTCTCCGACGAGATCCATGCCGACCTTACGCTGCCGGGGCACAGGCATATACCTTTGGCTTCTCTCTCAAAGGAGATAGCGGCACGGACGATCACCTGCATGGCGCCGAGCAAGACGTTCAACCTGGCAGGGCTGAGCACCTCGTCGGTGATCATAAGTGATGAGCGGGTCCGTGAGCGCTTTAAGGCGGTGGTGGAGAGCCTGCACATCGGCGGGGGAAACCTCTTCGGCATAGAAGCCTCCATCGCTGCCTACAACCAGGGGGAGCCCTGGCTCGAGGCGCTGCTGGAGTATGTCCGGGGGAATGTGGAGTATGCACATGCCTTCCTGAAGGAGGAGATGCCGGAGGTGAAGATGTCGCCCGTGGAGGCTACCTATCTGCTGTGGCTCGATTTCCGGGAAACGGCCATAGAGGGAGAAGAACTGAAGCAATTTATGGTGGAGGAGGCAAAGGTGGGAGGCAACGACGGAGCCATGTACGGACCGGGAGGTGAAGGGTTTGTGCGGCTCAACGTGGCCTGCCCGCGGGTGATCGTAGAAGAAGCATTTGAACGTATTTACAAAGCACTGAAAAAACGTAGAACATGAACACGCTAACGGCCCGCAAAGTGAAGCTGCTCCTCGAAGACGGTACGGAGCTCGAAGGACGCTCGTTCGGATATGAGAAATCAGTTTCCGGCGAGGTGGTCTTTAACACGGCCATGACCGGCTATCCCGAGAGCCTTACCGACCCTTCCTACAAAGGCCAGATCCTGGTGCTCACCTATCCCCTTATCGGCAACTACGGTGCGCCGCGCGAAGAGGTGGAGAACGGCATGCTGAAGTTCCATGAGTCGAACAAAGTACATATCCAGGCCCTGGTGGTGTCGGACTACTCTTTCAACTACAGTCACTGGAACGCCAGCGACAGCCTGGCACAGTGGCTGCGCGACAACGAGGTGCCGGGCATCTTCGGCATCGACACGCGGGCGCTGACCAAGAAACTGCGGGAGAAAGGGACCATGCTGGGCAAGATCATCTTCGGGGATGAGGAGGTGGCGTATTATGATCCTTCGAAAGAGAACCTGGTGGCACAGGTGAGCTGCACGGAAAAAAAGGTGTACGGCAACGGCAGGCACAGGATCCTGCTGGTGGACTGCGGCGTGAAATACAACATCATCCGGTATCTGTTGCAGCGGGACACCACCGTGATCCGGGTGCCGTGGGACCACCCCATCGAAGAGGAGGAGTATGACGGGCTGTTCATCTCCAACGGTCCCGGCGACCCCAAGCTGTGTGATGCGACGATCGACCACCTGAGCGTGGCACTGAAACAGGATACGCCGATCTTCGGCATCTGTCTGGGCAACCAGCTCCTCTCGCTGGCCGCCGGCGCCGACACCTACAAGCTGAAATACGGTCACCGCAGCCACAACCAGCCGGTGCTGGAGGTGGGTACCGACAAGGCATACATCACGGCCCAGAACCATGGCTATGCCGTCGACAATGAAACCCTCCCGGATGACTGGGAACCCCTGTTCATCAATATCAACGACGGCACCAACGAAGGGATGCGCCACAAGTCCAAACCCTTCTTTTCCACACAGTTTCATCCCGAGGCCTCGGGAGGTCCCACCGATACGGCTTTCCTTTTTGATGAATTTGTGGATACCGTAGCAAAATACAAACAGGGGTAATTCCCGGGACAAACCGTCTTTGACCCTGCCGGGCAACCTCCCGGGATGTTCCTCATGAATCTCTCACCCGGCGGATGTTTTAAACATTCACCGGATCGAACTACGTAGGTAACTACGTAGTTGTCTACGTAGTTGATAAATTATAACACATTATTATACAGCAGGATGCAACATCATTAAATAAAAAGTGAAAAATTACTTTAAATAAACTACGAAAAAATACAGGTTTATGGCCAGGATAAAATGGAAGCCGGGCAACATGCTGTATCCCCTGCCGGCGGCGTTGGTGACCTGTGGTACGGAAGCGGGGAAGACCAACATCATCACCGTCTCATGGACGGGCACCGTCAACAGTGAGCCACCTATGTTGTCGATCTCGGTGCGCCGGGAGCGGCACTCGTATGCCCTCATCCGGGAGGCGGGGGAGTTCGTGGTCAACCTCACCACGCGGGAGATGGTGCGGGCGGTCGACTGGTGCGGGGTGCGGTCGGGACGGGACCACGACAAGTTCCGGGAGACGGGCCTGACGCCGGAGCCGCCGGGACTGCTCCGTACGCCGATGATCGCCGAGTCGCCGGTCAGCATCGAGTGCCGCGTGCAACAGGTGATCCCGCTGGGGAGCCATGACATGTTCATCGCTGAGGTGGTGGCGGTGCATGTGGAAGAGAAGTATCTTGACAAAAAGACGGGTGTATTCGATCTGCGGCAGACCGACCCCATTGCCTACCTGCACGGCAGCTATTATGTACTGGGGGAACGGCTGGGGAGGTTTGGGTTCTCGGTGAAGAAGAAAAGAAAACGGGGGAAGAAGGATATTTGAGGGAAGATGAAGGAAGCTCGATGCTCGATGCTTGAAGCTCGAAGGGTTGAAGGGATGAAAGGGCGATGAAGCCCTGCCTTTGCACAAGGCAACGGCGGGTAAAAGATGATGAGATAAAGCGATAAAGCGATGAGGAGAGGGGGCGATGAGTCGATGAGGCGTCGATAAAGCGATCTTTGGAAAGGAGAAAGAATCCGGAATTTATCATTAAATTTGCCGGACTTTTAATAATCGGATAAAAAAAAGAGAAAGAAAGATGAGAAAAGTGATATGGCTGATAGCATTGGCGGCGGTTCTGCTGGTGTCCTGTGGTAACAGCAATGAGTTCCGTATTGAGGGCACGCTCGACGGAGGTGCCGGCAAGCAGATAAGGCTTGACCTGGTGGAGGGGAATCAACTCCAGGCGGTCGACTCGACGGTGCTTGATGA
>CAZYQV010000193.1:0-2549 GCA_964649775.1 uncultured Rikenellaceae bacterium | reverse complement strand
GGGATCATCTCCGTCACATGGAGGGTGAAGGACTCTTTCTCATTCATCTGGATGCCTATGGGCATCTTGTCTCCCTTGTATTCTATCAGTTCGTTGTTACGGATCAGGATGAGCGGGTTGTAAGCGCCGGCATACTGGATCACCTTCTTCTTATAGTCGAGCACCACAAGGGCCATGTCCATGCCGTCTTTGGCCTCGTCGGTTTTGCCGGTCTGTCCCAGCATCTGTTTGATGTAATCCCTCAGTTTGTTGAGGATCTTATGGGCCTCAAAGATACGGTCTTTGTTGATGATCTCATTGAGCAGACTGATGCCCAGCATGCTCATAAAGGCTCCCGGCACGCCGTGGCCGGTACAGTCGGCCGCCGTCACCACCAGGTAGTGTTCGTGTTTATAGAACCAGTAGAAATCCCCCGAGACGATATCCCTGGGATGGAAAAGGATGAAATAGTCTTTTACGGTGGAGGCGAGCATCGACTCGTCAGGAAGCACGGCCGACTGTATCCTCTTGGCATAGTGGATGCTGTCCTTGATCTCCCTGTTCTGCTGGGCGATCTGGTCCCTCTGTTTTTCTATTTCCGACTTCTGTTTCTCTATCTCCCGTGTACGTTCCTGTACTTTTTCTTCCAGGATCCTCTTTTCCCGGATGAGCTGTTTCTCCCGTATCTTGATGATCAGATAGATCAGGTAGAGCGCCAGCAGTACCATGAGCAGGATGAACCAGGTCGTCTGGTAGAAAGGCGGCTGTATCCTGAAGGAGAGGGTGAAAGGTTTTTCGTTCCATACGCCTGCGAAGTTCTCTGCCTTGACCATGAAGGTATATTGTCCCGGCGGGATCTTCTTGTAGGTGACCGTATTGCTGCTGGTCAGCGGCGACCAGTCCTGGTCGTAGTTTTTCAGGAAGTAACGGTATCTCACTTTCTGTGGTATCGTGAAGTGGATGCCGATGTATTCGAAGGTGATGGTGTTCTTGTTGGAGGGCAGCACCAGGTTCACCGGCAGGTGGGTGCGCGGGTCGAGGCTGTCGCTGTATTCCGTCAGGTCTATGTCCTGGTTGAAGAGAAGGATCTTGCGCAGGAAGGTGACGGGAGGATCGGAGCTTTTCCTTTCATAAGCAGGGTTGTAATGGGCCAGGCCGGCGACGGTACCTATCCACAGCTCGTGGTTCTTCCCCACGGTGACGGCTCCCTGGTTGGTCTCCAGGGGAGTGAAACCTTCGAGGGCGCCGAAGAAGCGTATCTTTCCGTCTTTCAGGCTGATGCGGTTGAGGCCTTTCTCATGGCCGGCCCAGATACGTCCCAGGCCGTCGTCGACGACGAAGTAGATGGTGTTAGAGGCCAGACCGTTGCGTGTGGTCAGCGACCGGATGGTCCAGGAGGTGTCGGCCAGGTGCATGTGGGCCAGCCCGCCGTCGGTGGCCACCCATATATCGCCCTTCTCGTCGAGGGTGATGTCCCTGCACTTGTTCGAGGGCAGTCCCTCGCGGACGGTGAAATGTTTCCACGTCTCCTCCCTCGTATCATAGCGGTATACACCCCCGCGGGTGGCCAGCCAGAGGATGCCGTCGCGGTAGAGGATGCCGGGGATCTTGTGATTCGTTATCTCGGCGTCCTTCAGAGGGGACGAGAAATGACCGGCACGGAAATAACAGACCCCCTCTTCGGTGCCGCACCACAGCCCTCCCTGTTCATCCTCTGCCATGTCGTAGATATATTTCTGGCTCAGGATGGATGAGTCGGTGTAGTTGGTGATCCTGCTGTTGCGGATGAGAGAAAGGGTGGAATAGCTCGAGGCCCAGATATTGCCTTGCCTGTCTTCGAGGATATGGGTGATGGTGTAGTCGGGCAGGCCGTGCTCCTTGCCCAGGGTCGTGAAGTGTGTGCCGTCATACTTCACCACACCTGCGTTGGTGCCGGTCCAGATGCAGCCGGTATGGTCGGCCATCACCGAGAAGACACTGTTGTCGGGCAGCCCGTCTTCATCCTGGAACACCTCAAAGGTGAATTTGGCATATTCCGAAACACCGCCGCCGAGGGTGCCGAACCAGAGGTTTTGCTGGTTGTCTTCGAAGATCTTCAGGATGTAGTTGTCGACGAGGTTGTTCTTTTTGTCGAGATGCTGAAAGCGTCCGTTGATCAGACGGTAGATGCCGTCTTCGTTGGGCCGGCACCAGAGAATACCCCTGCTGTCCTCGAAAAAACCCATGATCACTTCGTTGGTGAGACCGTTCTCACGGTGGGTGGTGAAGTGTTTCCCGTCAAACTCCGAGATACCTCCCTGGTAGGTGCCGCACCAGACACGGTCATGGCTGTCGACAAAAACGGAGATGACGATGTCGTTGGCCAGGCCGTTGTCCGTGGTAAAATGATCGAACTTTTTCCCGTCGTAACGGTAGATGCCGGAGCTCTGGGAGGCGATCCAGTAACGGCCTTTGCTGTCCTGGTCGATGCCCCAGATCACGTCGTTGAACCCGTGGTTGGTGATGGTGCCGTGGTCGATCACGGAGATCCCCTTCTGGGTACCGAACCACATACGGCCTTCACGGTCCTC
>CAZYQV010000192.1:0-8544 GCA_964649775.1 uncultured Rikenellaceae bacterium | reverse complement strand
TCCTTCCGGGACACGGCCGGCAACCGTATCATGACCGCCTATTACGGGGTGCGTATCTACCGGAAAGACCTGCAGGGGGTGTGCGACTCGCTGGCCTATTCTTTTGCCGACTCTGTCATCCGCCTCTATACTGCTCCGGTGATCTGGTCGGGTGAGAACCAGCTCAGTGCAGACAAGATGGATCTCTATGCCAAAGAGGGGCTGATGGACCATTTCGAGATGAGCGGCAACGCCATGATCGTCTCGCGGTACGACTCGATACGGTACAACCAGATCAAGGGGAAGAAGATGTACGGTTATTTCCGGAAGAACGAACTGTACCGCATCGACGTGAAAGGCAACGGAGAGAGCATCTATTACCCCGAAGACCAGGGACGCCTGATCGGGATGAACCGTTCGGAATGTTCCAATATCGTCATCTTTGTGGAGAACAGAAAGATCAAAAGGATCAAGCTGCTGAAGTCGCCCTCGGGAACACTCAATCCCCCTCCCGCCGGATTCACGGAAGAGCAGCGGCTGAAAGGATTCAAGTGGCTGAGCGATCTGCGTCCTGTATCGCCGGACGATGTGTTCAGAAGAGCGGAGCGGAAAAGCGGGAAGGCGGCAGAAGGTCAAAAAAAAAGCGGGCAGCGCCCGCTCTGATCAATACTCATCTTCGTTGAAGAAAAAGTCGTCTTTGCTTGGATAATCCGGCCAAATGTCTTCAATACTCTCGTAAACCTCCCCTTCATCTTCGATTTCCTGGAGGTTCTCGATCACTTCCAGCGGAGCACCCGAACGGATGGCAAAATCGATCAGTTCCTCTTTCGTGGCCGGCCAGGGTGCATCCTCAAGCTTCGAAGCCAATTCCAGTGTCCAGTACATAGGCCTTACAGGTTAAGTGATTAAAAATGGTCCTCTTCTGAAATTTCGCAAATATAGAAAATTTCTAAACAAAAACAATAAAAATAAAATATTTTTAATCACCTGATAACCAGCGTGTTTCGCTTTTTTTGTTTTTGTGGATCACATACCTTGCCAGTACGAACAGATAATCGGAAAGTCTGTTCAGATATTGCACTGTTTTTTCGGGGGACGGATCGCTCCGCAGGAGGGTGACGGTGTCCCTTTCGGCACGGCGGCAGATGGTCCTGGCGATATGGATATGTGAGGAGAGGGGATCTCCTCCGGGGATGATAAAATGTTTCAGGGGAGGGAGGGTTGTGGTCATGCGGTCGATCTCTTTTTCCAGGAAAGAGATGTCCTCCGCGGTAAGTTGCGGGATGCCGGTATTCTTGCCGGGGGCAGCCATCTGTGAGGCGGCGGTCATAAGGTCTTTCTGTATCTTCAACAGCGGCCCGTTGATGTCGTTGTTCGGGGCAAGGTCGCGGATGAGGCCCAGGTAGGAGAGCAGCTCGTCTACGGTGCCGTAAGCTTCCAGGTGTGCATCATCTTTGGGCACCCGCTCTCCCGAGAGGAGGGAGGTGGTCCCCCGGTCGCCTTTTTTGGTATATATCTTCACGGTTCAGCAGGCTTTTATGCATCTACACGGATCCTGTTCTCATTTACGATGTCGGATTCTACCGTGCCGTCCATGAGGCGGATAATCCTTTTGGCGTGGAGGGCGATGTCCTCTTCGTGAGTGACAAGGATGACGGTGTTGCCGAGTTTGTGGATGGTGTCAAGGAGGCGCATGATGTCGAGCGATGTTTTCGAGTCGAGGTTACCGGTAGGTTCGTCGGCCAGGATGATGGAGGGGCGGTTGACCATGGCGCGGGCGATAGCCACGCGCTGGCGTTGTCCGCCGGAGAGCTCATTGGGACGGTGCTCGATACGGTCGCCCAGCCCTACCTCTTCGAGCACCTCTGTAGCCCGTTTGATGCGTTCGTGTTTCGGCATGCCGGCATAGATGAGTGGCAGCATCACGTTCTCCAGCGCCGTATAACGGGGCAGCAAGTTGAATGTCTGGAAGACAAAGCCGATCTCCTTGTTGCGTATCTCTGCCAGCTGGTTGTCGTCCATGCGGCTCACATCGCTGCCGTTGAGCATGTATTGCCCTTTTGTGGGAGTGTCAAGACATCCCAGTATGTTCATCATCGTCGACTTGCCCGAGCCGGAAGGTCCCATGATCGCAACATATTCATTGCGCAGGATGCTGATGGTAACCCCCCGCAGCGCCCGTACCACCACCGTACCTACATAATAGTTCTTGATGATATCTTTTAACTCGATGACATGATCCATGATCCGGATGTTTATGGTATCTTTTTTTTTGACAATCTTCCGGAGGCTTCTATTCCCCGGGGCGAAATTATCGTTCTTTTTTTCTTAACTACAAAGATAAACGATTATTTTAGATAGAGCGGGAGGGAGTAAAAAGTTAAAATGGGATAAAGGGCAGGCAGTTTCCGGATCTTATCATCATTCAGTACCGCACGACAAGGGTTCTTTTCGGCAGAGAAGGGTCAAAAAAAAGGATTCCCATACGGAAGAGGTTGATTTTCAGCGACACCTGCTCATAGCGGCATATCTGTTCCCATGCTTTCTGCATCCCGCGTGACCAATGTATGTCGTCGACGACGACGAGGCTGCCGGCATGCAGGCGGGGCAGCAGCATGCCGAAGTAGCGGAGGGTGGCCTCCTCTTCGTGATGTCCGTCGAGGAAAGCCATGTCGATCCTCCTTTCCCGGGCCAGTACTTCCGGAAGTTTTTCCTCGAAGGTCCCTTCCACGAGAGTGATGTTCCTGAGACTGTATTTTTCGAACAGTTGCCGGGCGCGGGCGGAGAGGGCCGGATCACCTTCGATCGTGCAGACCCTGGCGCGGGGTGCGCCCAGGGCCAGGGCCAGCGTGCCGAGGCCCAGCGCCGTGCCGGTCTCCAGGATGACGGAAGGATTGAAGTGCCGTGCCAGGCGGCAGAGCAGCCGGTGGTATTTCGGATTCCCCGACGAGTGACGGGCGATACTGCTGATGCGCCGCCGGTACTCTTTCTTCTTCCGGCCGTGGTGGCCGGCCCCCGGATCATGCAGGAGGATCTTCTCGCGGCCGGCGAGGTATTGACGGCGGGCCGCCGCCATGGTCCGGTAGTCCGCATGGTTGGTACGGTCGTGCATCACCTCCAGGAGAGACCGTACAAAAGGATCCTCATTCTCTCTACAGGGGTGCGGACGGGAGAAAAGATAATATTTCAGGGCCGGGCCGAAAAGCATGAACGGGCTGTCTTCCCGCAAAGATACGTTTTTCCCCGGAGCGGCAACAGGTTATTCCGGAGGGGCGTTCACAATTTTTTCAGGAGCACCTTCTGCCGGTCGGCATGGGCGATCTTTTTCCGGAAATCGGTCAGCTCGCCCATCATCTCTTTCGGATAACGTCCTTTCTTCATGGTGACGCGGCGCACGTAGGTGATCACCCCGCCGGGGCCCGTCTCGATGCGGCTGTGGTATTCGCCGAAAGGCGTGGTGATATGCACCGGTTTTGGGCCGTATTGCATGACATAGCCTTGCGGGAGATTCCAGACGATCGTATCGATATCGGTAAAAGGATAATAGAGGTAGATATCCGACTGGCGCGGTCCTGTTTGTTTGGGGATGAAGTCCAGTTTGTTCATCAGGTTGAGGGGCAGGAAAGCCTTGTTCCCCTGGAGGGTCATATACCTTTTCAGCAGCACCTGTGCATTTTCTTCTGCCACAGGCAGGGCCCCGGAAGTGTTCGACTGCAGGGTCACCTCGCTGATGACAAAGTTGGGGATGTCGAGGTTGTTGTAATACCATTTTTTCAGCTCTTCTCCTCTCAGCAGCAGGGCTTCCTCCACATTTTCATATTGCAGGCCTCCGTATTCCGTATGGACGACGGCTGTGGCGCTGCCGTTGCCGCTGATGTCCACCACGGCACGGCGGTACTGGATGTTTTCCGACTCATCGTAGGAGGGGGTCCGGACGATGATGCCGTCGTCATCACCGATCATCAGGGCGTGGCGGTCGGCGGTGAAGCTGCCGAGGAAGCCGAAGGGCTGTGTCTGGCTGGTACATTCGAGCCAGAACGTGTCTTTCCCGGCGGGGATGCTGACGATGACATGGTTGAACTGGTTGGAGGGAAAGTCTGTGAGGATGTCGCCGGCATTGGAACCTGCTTTCACCAGCACATACCGGGCGTCGACGCCGGCAGCCTCCATGAGGGCACAGGTGTAGTTGCAGAGGGCTTTGCAGTCGCCGTAGCCTTTTTCGTCCACATAAGAGGCCGGGTAGGGCTGGTAGCCGCCGATGCCCAGTTGTACGCTCACATAACGCGTGTGTTGCTGCATATAGCGGTATACGGCCCTGGCTTTTTCTTCGGTACTGCCCAGCGGGGCGGTCAGCGCGGCGATCTTCGTGCGGGTGGCTGCAGGCAGGTCACGGCGTCCTTTGTTGAGGCCGGAGATCCACTGTGCTATGCTCTTCCAGGAAGACATGTCGCCGGCAGAGTGTTCATAATAAAAGGAACGGGGCGCCAGATAAAGAACGGGTACCCTGTCTCTCAGGGATACCGACAACGGCTCGGGATGCAGCGGAGGCAGGTTCTCTGCCTTCCACTGCAGGATCTGATACCCTTCGGAGGAAGAGCGTTCCGGGGCCTCCAGCCTGCGGCTGTCGTAACGGGGGAGGATGTCTTCCCGGGCGACGATCTTCAGGAGGGAGCGCTCTACTCCCTGGTAATAAGAGTCCTGCGGTTTCCAGGCCGGATACATGACGGTCCCTTTCAGATCCGTGTCGTATTCATATTCCACCGTGAAAGGAAAATCGTCCGCGTCGGGGACATAGATCTTGATCCGGTCGTCCTGATACAGCGTGCCGCCGGTGGTGGCGGTAACATCTTTCAGATCGGAGGAGGAGATCTTCTCCGTTCGTTTGCCCGAGGCATCGTAGAGGGCTCCTCTGAAATGGTTCAGACGGATCGTTTTGTTGTACAACTCCCGGAAGACGGCCTGGGAGAGACCGTTTTTGTTGAGTACCGTAATGATAAGATGCTCGTGGAAAGAGATGTCTTTCTCGGAGCGGACGGTCATGACCGTCCCGGAAAAACGCACCACGGCATCGGCACCCTGACGGATGCTGTCCGGAATAAGGGAAACCGGCGGGGCAGATCCATTCTTCTGGCTGTATACCTGGATCGTGACGGCCGTCAGCAGAATGAGAAGTGAGGGTATCTTTTTCATGATGTGCAAAGGTCAAAGGTTCTTTTTGATGACGATCTGTTCCGACTGTTTGGCCAGCACCTCGGCGAAGAAGTTTTTCAGTTCAGGGTACTCTTCCTGGGTGAAGAAAGGCTTTTTGATGATCAGGGAGCTCAGCACCTGTATCTTGTTGCCTTTGACCTGGGCGGCATAGGTGTAGGCAAGCATCTTGTCCGGGGTATGTATGCGCATGCTTGCGGGCAGCTCTTCGACGCTATATCCTTCGGGCAGGATGTAGGTGAGGATGGCTCTTTTCATGCTGGGGGCGAGGAAATCGACGGGAAAGATACGCTCTTCTTTTTTGAAGGGGTTCTCTTCCCAGTCGCGGTGTATCAGCGGGTTGAGAAGGAGAACGTCCCCCATGTCTTCCACCTTTCCCTCGATGGTGCATTCGATGGTTTCCACCAGAGCTCTGTCGGCTTCTTTTTCCGGGCCTATCTCCCAGGAGGTGATCTCCCAGTCTCCGTTATCTTTCTTCCTTTCTTCGAGCATTTTGTCTTTACCGTTGTCGGCGATGTATTTTCTCAGCTGATAGGCGTTGTATCCTTTGTATGTAAACTGCATTTTGCCTTCCAGGGTCCCCTCTTCTCCCATTGTGAAGTTGTAGAAGATGCTTTTGCTGAAGCCGGAGGGTTGTTTCAGGTCGATCAGACGGGGGTTGTCGCTGATGATGCGGCCCTGACCGTTAAGGCATCGCGGGGGCAGCAGGGTGGTGGTGAGGAGGGGTTCGGTGGCATCCAGCAGGTATTCCTTGTCGTTTTTCTTTGCCCAGGCGATCACGTAGTTGTATTTCGTCAGGATCGGCACGGCATAGTTGCGGATGATGCCGTTGTCGCGTGTGGCCAGGATCACCGGCCAGGCCTCGAAACCCGCCTGCCGCAGGAGGGCCACCAGCATGAGGTTGACCTCGGCAACATTGCCGTTCCCATTTTTGTAGGTCTGTTTGGGCGGGACGTCGGTGAACAGGCCGTTTTCTTCGTTCCATTTGACATGACGGCAAATGAAATCATGGAGGTTGCGGAGCGTGGCTGCATCGTTGTCCCGGACGGTCAGAGCGGCTACCGAGTCGCTCAGGAAGCTCCAGCCGTCGAGCACCAGACCGAAGTTCTTGCTCTTTCTCAGTTCTTTCTCAAAACCGTCCCATGTACGGGCGATCTCCTTGTAACTCTTTCCCGGGTCGCTGATGGCGGTCAGCTCAAATTCCAGACGGGAATAATAGTTGTTTATGTCCGGCATGAAAGGTTCCTCCCTCCGGGCGGGGATGTCCCTCATCACCCAGTGGTACTCCGTGCTCTGAACCGATCCTCTGTCGACAAAACTTTTTTTCTTGTATTCATTGACCGCTTCATATCCCTCCTGGATGAACTTGTACTGGAGCTGGTCGGGGATGCGGAGGTTGAATTCGCTGTACAATACGGGGATATCCGCCTGGAACGTCCAGGGAACGAGGTTGAATGCATTCCCGGCGCTTTTTACATACGTCCATTCGATCACCGATCCCTCACGAACATCCGGAAAAGAGATCTTCAGCCTGCGCTGGTTCTCGATCACCCTCTCGTTGAAGATCATGGTGTTATCCACTTTCGAGACCTCCATTTTTCCGTCCACCAGATTGTAGGTGGCGGCTTTTAGTTTTTTTACAGGGCTTTTGGCATTGAAAGGAATGGTGATATCCCCGTACGAAAAACCGTTCTTGTCGATGATCTTGACCCGGGCATGATAAACCAGCATAATAGCACCGGTATTGAAATCGAAATAAGCTTCTCCCCAGTCGAAAATGTAATAGGCGGAAGCGGAAGAATCGATGGGACAGCTCCGTATCTCAAGATCGTGTTTGTCGATGTCTCCGAATTTTTTTGGGGGTTTTACCGAAGCTTCGGATTTGAAAAACGGGTACAACAATCCTATACCCATGAGCAGCAGGAAAAGGAATTTTCTCATGACAGAAAGATTACATTAAAAAAATATTTGTTGTCTCCTGTGCGGAGCCTTGTTATATGCAGAATGGTCCCTGCCGGATCTTTTCTGTGACGACTGATTTTCCAAAATACAGAAAATAATTTTTCGCCATACTTTTTAAACCGGAAAGTTCAAATATTTTTACGGAGAAAAAGTCCGTCAGGTTTCCGAACTGTCCGATAAAAATTTTGTTCGGAAAGTCCGGTCTGGTATACGGGAAGGATTGGCGGGGATGAAGCCTTTCATGAAGCATACGGAAAAGCATTTTTGTTTTCCATTTCGGGTTTTGGGTTTATTTTTCATTAAATTTCCGGTGATTTTACCGTATCTGTCCGCTCTGTTGTATGGGAGACATTCTGCATACCGACATAAAGTTCCTGCCCGGTGTGGGACCGAAAAGGGCTGAGCTCCTGAGCAAGGAGCTGGGCATCACCACCTATTTCGATCTGCTCTACTATTTTCCTTATAAATATATCGACCGCACCCGTTTCTACAAGGTGGCGGAGGTGAAGGGTGACATGCCGCACATCCAGCTGCGGGGACGCCTGGAGGGTTTTCAGGTGGCGGGGCCGCCGCGCAAGAAACGTTTTGTGGCCCTGCTGCGTGATGAGACGGGCGTCATCGAGCTGGTGTGGTTCCGCGGCCTGTCGTGGATCAGGGATTCGCTGAAGGAGGGGAAGGAGTACATCGTTTTCGGCAGACCCACCCGTTATGGTCGTCGCATCAACATGGTGCATCCCGAGATGGAGGAGGCGGACAAGGCGGAGAAACAGATCAACGCCTCCCTGCAGGCCCATTACAATACCACGGAGAAGCTGAAGAACAGTTTTATCACCTCACGGGTCATCCGCAAGCTGCAGGCCACCCTCCTGCAGCAGGTGAGCGGGCAGCTGCAGGAGACGCTGCCGCCGGAGCTGGTGCGGCAACGGCAGCTCATGTCGCGCCGCGAGGCGCTGGTCAACATCCATTTCCCGAAGGATGCTGCTTCCCTGGAGAAGGCCCGTTACCGTCTCAAGTTTGAGGAGCTGTTCTTCATCCAGCTCAACCTGTTGCTGCAGAAGCTGGTGCGCAGCCGTCAGGTGCGGGGCTTCGTTTTTGAGCGGGTGGGCGACTATCTCAACCGTTTCTATCACGAGAAGCTCACCTTCGAGCTCACCGGCGCCCAGAAACGTGTGATCCGTGAGATACGGCGCGACCTGGGGTCGGGACGGCAGATGAACCGCTTGCTGCAGGGCGATGTGGGCAGCGGCAAGACGCTGGTGGCGCTAATGACCATGCTCATTGCCGCCGACAACGGCTACCTGTTCGCTCTGACGGCTCCCACCGAGATCCTGGCGCAGCAGCATTACAAGACCATCAGCCGCTGGACGGAAGGGCTGGGCATCAACGTGCGGCTGC
>CAZYQV010000191.1:0-6901 GCA_964649775.1 uncultured Rikenellaceae bacterium | reverse complement strand
CAGTTTAATTTGAAGAGTTTTGAAAATAACCCCATGCTGCGTACTACGATCATAGGTTTTTTTCTGGCCACTGCCCTCCTGTCTGTGGAGGCCCAATATCGTACCGGTGTGCAGGGGACGGTGAGCGACGAGCAGGGTGCTCCCCTGGCGGGGGTACACATCCACCGGGCCGGCGACCAGGGAGGTACAGCCACCGACGGGAAGGGACATTTTTTCCTGGAGCTGCCGGCTGGCGACACGCTCACGCTGGTCATCTCTTCGGTGGGCTACGGTCAGGCAGAGCGCAGGATCATCTTGCATCCCGGCGAGGTGCTGACGGAGAACATCACCCTTTATCCTTCCGTCAGCCGCATCCGCGAGGTGCAGGTACAGTCGTCGCGCCGCAACGATGGTACGATGCATCAGGTAAGCATCAAAGACCTGGGGACCCTCCCCTCACCCACCGGCAACCTGGAGACGCTGATCAAAACACTGCCCGGCGTGAGCTCACGCAACGAGCTGAGTGCCCAGTACTCGGTCAGGGGTGGCAATTTCGACGAGAACCTGGTATACATCAACGACGTGGAGATCTATAGGCCTTTCCTGATCAAGGCCGGCAAGCAGGAAGGACTCAGCATCATCAACCCCGACCTGGTGGAGAATGTAAGCTTTTCGGCCGGGGGGTTTGCAGCCCGCTACGGCGACCGCATGTCGTCGGTGCTGGACATCAGCTACAAGACGCCTGAAGCTTTCACGGGCTCTGTCTCTGCCAGCTTCCTCGGGGCCTCCGCCTATGGTCAGGGACGCACGAACAACAACAAAGGGACTTTTCTCCTCGGCGGCCGCTGGAAGACCAACCGTTACCTGCTCAGCTCTCTCGACACCAGAGGGGAGTACAAACCCAATTTCGGCGACCTGCAGGGACTCTTCACCTACGCCGTCAGCCGTGAGGTAACCCTCGAGGTGATGGGAAATGTAGCTGTCAACCATTACCGTTTCGAGCCGGTCGACCGTGAGACAGCCTTCGGCACCGTCCAGGATGCCGTGGCCCTGCATGTGTATTACGAAGGGCAGGAGAACGATATCTTCAACACGTATATGGGTGCTTTCACCGTCAACTGGCACCCGGCCCCCGACAAGAGGATGAAATGGATCCTGTCGGCCTATCACACCTCCGAGGAGGAGAAGTATGACATACACGGTTACTATCTCCTCAATGCCCTGGACAAACGGCTGGGGTCGGAGACCTATGGCGACAGCATCATGAACATCGGCGTGGGCAGCTTCCTGCAACATGCCCGCAACCTGCTGGAGGGACGTATCTGGTCGCTGCGCTACCTGGGGTCGCTCAACAGGAACGACCATCTGCTGCGGTGGGGGTTCACGGGCAAGTACGAGGTCTTCGACGACCGCCTGCGGGAGTGGACGATGCGCGACTCGGCCGGTTATTCCATCCCCTACGACGGCAGCACCGTCAACCTCTTCCACACGGTGATCGGCGACAACACCATGCAGTCGGCCCGCCTCACCGGCTTTGTGGAGGACCAGCGCAGCTTTCATCTGGCCGACAGCGCCCTGCTGCGTGTGGAGGCCGGTATGCGCCTCACCTACTGGAGCTTCAGCGGCCAGCTGCTGGTGAGCCCGCGCATCATTTTCATCTTCAACCGCCATCCTTTCTCCCGCTGGACATGGCATCTGGCCGGCGGCATCTACGACCAGCCCCCCCTCTACAAAGAGGCACGCCGTCCCGACGGCACCATCAACGAGGCGATCAAAGCCCAGCGCTCCTGGCATATCGTGGGCGGCAGCAATTACCATTTCCAGGCCTGGAACAGGCCTTTCCTGTGGACCACCGAGCTCTACTACAAGGGCATGAACGACCTGATCCCTTACTTCATGAACAATGTACAGCTGATCTATACCGGCGAGAACCAGGCGCGCGGCAGGGCCTACGGCATCGACCTCAAGATCAACGGGGAGTTCGTCAAAGGGGTCGACTCCTGGGCCAGCCTGTCGCTGATGCATACCGTCGAAGATGTGACCGGCGACACCTATACGGACGAAGAGGGTACCACTATCCATCCCGGCTATTACCCCCGGCCCACCGACCAGCTGATCAATTTCGGCATGTCTTTCCAGGACTACCTGCCGGGCAACCCCTCCTTCCGCATGCACCTCTCGCTTTACTACGCCTCGGGACTGCCTGTGCGCCCGCCCAACAGCACCCGTTTCGACCAGTACTTTCGCATGCCTGCCTACCACCGCGTGGACATCGGCTTCTCAAAAGATTTTGTACAGACCAAACACGGTGAGAACAAAAAACTGTCAGGACACCTGGAGGCCTTGCGTCTGGAGCTGGACATCTTCAACCTCTTCGGCGTCAACAACACCATCTCCTACCTGTGGGTCAACACCGTCAACAACCTCTCCCATGAGAGCGGCTGGTATGCCGTACCCAATTTCCTGACGGGGCGCAGACTCAACCTGAAGCTGACGGTAGGGTTTTAGGAAGCTTGAAGCTTGATGCTCGAAGCTTGAAGCGATAAGCGAGAAGGGAGGATAGAAAATAACTGTTGACAGGGAACCAAAACATTAAACTTTTTTAAACAAAATATACTACTTTTACACTCGCATTTACGGATAACAAAAAGTATAATCAATAAAACATTTCATTATGACATCACAGCATTTCATCGATCTGGAAGACAAATACGGAGCACACAACTATCATCCTCTGCCGGTGGTACTTGACCGTGGTGAAGGGGTGTTCGTCTGGGATGTGGAAGGAAAGCGTTATTTCGACTTCCTCTCGGCCTACTCTGCCGTCAACCAGGGGCACTGTCATCCCAGGATCGTGGGGGCCATGACGGAACAGGCCCAAAAGCTCACCCTTACCTCCCGGGCTTTTTACAACAGCACGCTGGGAGAATATGAAAAGTACGTCACCGAATATTTCGGTTACGACAAGGTACTGCCCATGAACACAGGTGCCGAAGGTGACGAGACGGCCCTCAAGCTTTGCCGCAAATGGGCATATAAGGTGAAAGGCATCCCCGAGAAACAGGCCAGGATCATCGCCTGCGAGGGCAACTTCCACGGCCGCACCATCACCATCATCTCCATGTCCACCGACCCGGATGCCCGCAACGACTTCGGGCCTTACACGCCGGGGTTCACCATCATCCCTTACAACGACCTGGAGGCGCTGGAGAAAGAACTCGCCTCTGACCCCAACATCGCCGGCTTCCTGGTGGAGCCCATCCAGGGGGAGGCAGGGGTATATGTCCCCGACGAGGGGTACCTGAAGAAAGCTTACGAGCTCTGCAAAAAATACAATGTCCTCTTCATCGCCGACGAGGTGCAGACAGGCATCGCCCGCACGGGCAGGCTGCTGGCCAGCGACCATGAGGGCGTGCGTCCCGACATCCTCATCCTGGGCAAAGCCCTCTCGGGAGGTGTCTATCCCGTCTCTGCCGTGCTGGCCGACGATGAGATCATGCTCACCATCAAGCCCGGAGAACATGGTTCCACCTTCGGCGGCAACCCCATCGCTGCAAAAGTAGGCATCGCCGCCCTGGAGGTGATCAAGAACGAAAAGCTGGCCGACAATGCTGCCCGTCTGGGAGAGATCTTCCGGAAAGAGATGGAAGCCATAGAGTCGGACATGATCGAACTGGTGCGGGGGAAAGGCCTCCTCAACGCCGTGGTGGTACGCCCCAAAAACAACAAGACGGCATGGGATGTGTGCCTGACGATGAAAGACAACGGCCTCATCGCCAAACCCACCCACGATCATATCATCCGTTTTGCACCCCCGTTGGTGATCACCGAAGAACAACTCTATGAAGCCATTGACATCATCAAAAGATCATTCAAAGAGTTTGAATAAGTTTCCGGTACAACATGAAAAAACATCCTTCATCATCACACTCCTGCCCTACACGGCAGGAGTGTTTTTTTTCTTCATACCCGCCCAAAAGAAAAACCAAACCGGCCAAACCATGAAAATACAAAACCGTCTGTTACCCGTATTTCTTTTGTTGCTGCTGCCTCTCCTCACCGGCAGCCGCACAGACAACCTTCCGGAGAAAAGAAAAGTCACCTCCGACGATTATGACAAGTATGAATACCGCATCCCCATGCGTGACGGTGTTCATCTCTTCACGGCGGTCTATATCCCGAAAGACCACAGCAAAAAATATCCTATCCTCATGCTGCGCACCCCCTATTCCGTTCATCCCTACGGCAGTGAGAAGAAGAAACACCTCGGGCCTTCCGATCTCTTCATGCAGGACAAATATATCTTCGTCTACCAGGATGTGCGGGGCCATTTCATGTCGGAAGGCACCTTCGTCAATATGCGTCCCATGTGTCACCGCAGTGACACCGCTGCTGTCGACGAGAGCACCGACACGTGGGATACGGTCGACTGGCTGGTGAAGAACATCAAGGAATGCAACGGCAAGGTAGGTATCTGGGGTATCTCCTACCCCGGTTTTTACGCCTCGTGTGCCTCTGTGGATGCCCATCCGGCGGTGAAGGCCATCTCGCCGCAGGCACCCATCGCCGACTGGTTTTTCGACGATTTCCATCACCACGGCGCTTTCTTCCTGCCCCACAGCTTTAACTTCCTGGCCATCTTCGGACAGCCGCGTCCCGAACCCACCACACACTGGGGAGAACGCTTCGACCATGGCACTCCCGACGGTTATGCTTTCTTCATGCGGCTGGGTCCCCTGGCCAATGTGAACCCGGAATATTTCCACCACAACATCGCTTTCTGGGACTCCATCACCCTGCATCCCGACTACGACCGTTTCTGGCAGGAGCGCAACCTGCTGCCCCACCTCACCGGCATCAGGCCGGCGATCCTGGTGGTAGGCGGCTGGTACGATGCCGAAGACCTGTACGGTACTTTTGCCACCTACGAGACCATCGAGAAGAGAAACCCTGACGCCGACAACAGGATCATTATCGGTCCGTGGCGGCACGGAGGGTGGGCCCGCGGCAAGGGAGACCATCTGGGTTATGTGTGGTTCTCCACCGACCCGGCACCCTCCGAATACTTTCGCAGTGAGATAGAATTTCCCTTTTTCAGCCACTACCTCAAAGGGAAAAAGACAAAAGAGCTGCCCGAAGCGGTCATGTATGAGACAGGAAGCAACAAATGGCTGAGTTTCAGCACGTGGCCGCCGGAGAACACTATTGCGAAGAGCTTCTTCCTCGGCACAGACGGCACCCTTCGCAGTGAAAAAGAAGACGGTGATCCCTACCGGGAGTTCGTCAGCGACCCGTCGAAACCGGTACCTTACACCGAGCTGATCACCATCGGCATGTCGCCGCAATACATGACCGACGACCAGCGTTTTGCCGGCCGCCGTCCCGACGTGCTGGTGTACCAGACCCCTCCCCTCACGGAGGAGGTCACCATCGCCGGCAAGCTGGGGGTCAACCTGCATGTCTCCACCACCGCCACCGACGCCGACTGGGTAGTAAAGCTCATCGACGTCTATCCCGACGATCACCCCGATTACGAGGGCAACCCTTCGTTCATCCACATGGGCGGCTACCAGCAGATGGTACGCAGCGAAGTGTTCCGCGGCCGTTACCGCAACAGCTATGAACATCCGGAGCCGTTCGTGCCGGGAGAGGTCACCACCGTGCATTTCCCGCTCCAGGATGTGCTGCACACCTTCGGGAAAGGACACAGGATCATGATACAGGTGCAAAGCACGTGGTTCCACCTGGTCGACCGCAATCCCCAGAACTATGTAGAGAATATTTATCTGGATGCACGGGAGAAGGATTTCATCGCGGCCACCCACCGTGTGTACGGCAGCTCGGTGATACGTTTCAGGGTATTACCTGCCGGCTACTCCCCCCAGCCGGCACCGGGCAGGGGAGACTAAGATCTCTTCCAGAGTTTTTCGATCTCCTCCAGCGAGCGTCCTTTGGTCTCGGGCACCATCTTCCATACGAACCAGGCTGCCAGGATCCCCATAAAACCGTATATCCAGTAGGAGAAGCCGTGGTGGAAGGCAGTATTGAGGGCGCTGTTGTCGTTCATCATGGGAAAGGTCCAGGAGATGATCAGGTTGGCCACCCACTGCGCCGCCACAGCGATCGACATGGCGCCGCGGATGCTGTTGGGAAAGATCTCGGAGAGGAGCACCCACGTCACCGGCCCCCACGACATGGCGAAGAAAGCCACATACATCAGCATGAAGACCAGCGATCCCATGCCCAGGCGCTGCAGGTAGAAGGTCATGCCCAGACCGAACATGGCCACGGCCATGCCCAGCGCCCCGATGATCTGCAGGGGTTTCCGCCCGAAACGGTCGACAGTGACGATGGCCAGGACAGTGAACAGCAGGTTGATCGTACCGACAATGGCTGTCTGCAACAGGGCCGTATCGGTGGCAGAGCCCATATTGCGGAAGATCTCGGGCGCATAGTACAGCACCACGTTGATGCCCACGAACTGCTGGAACACCGACAGCATGATGCCGATGAAGATGACCATGCCGCCGAAAGAGAGCCACGGCACCGACCGCTCACGGAGGGTCTCCCTTATCTCAGCCAGTATCCTGCCTGCCGCTTTCTCCCCGGAGACTTTGCCCAGCACCTCTGCGGCCCGGCGTTCATCGCCGGTAAGCATCAGATAACGGGGCGTTTCAGGCACGAAGAAGAGGAGGACGAAGAACAGCATGGCGGGGATGGTCTCGGAGGCGAACATCCAGCGCCAGCCGCTGAGGGTGAGCCAGCTGTCGTCCCCCTGATGGGTATAAGCAATGTAATAGTTCACAAAGTAGACCACCAGCATACCGAAAATGATGGCGAACTGGTTCCAGGAGACCAGCCGTCCCCGTATCTTCGAGGGGGCGATCTCGGCGATGTACATGGGTGAGAGCATGGAGGCCAG
>CAZYQV010000190.1:0-5382 GCA_964649775.1 uncultured Rikenellaceae bacterium | reverse complement strand
AGGAAAGCCCAGGAGGGTGGTCAGGAAATTCCAGACCCCACCTGCGTGGTCATTGTCCCGGCCGGAGGATCCGTTGCTCTCAGGGGCGGAAGCATTTCGCTGACGGTAAGCCCCGTCCCTCTTCTCCCGGTTCGATTTATTTTTCGCTTCCTGTGCCATAATCCTTGTGCATGGTATCGTTCTCAAAGATATATATTTTTTTGATCTTCTTTTCCACAGAGGTCAGGTCATGCCTGTGAATTATTTACCTTTGTATGGTACCTATCATCCCAAGACAATGAAAAAGATCGTTTTTCTGCCGCTCTTCTTTCTTTTTGCCGCCATCACCTATGGCCAGTTCGACAAATGGTTTGAACACAAGACCATGCGCCTGGATTATTACCATAGCGGCAACCATAAGGAGGAGTTCTGTTCTTTCGACGAGCTGATCGAAGAGCCTTACTGGGGAGGGTCGCTTACCAACCTGATTGACACCTTTGGTTACGGCAACTATTTCGTGAAGGTGTATGAGGCTTCGGGAGGCAGGCTCCTTTATTCCCGCGGCTATTCCACCCTCTTCTTCGAATGGCAGACCACAAAGGAGGCGGATACCGTGACACGCTCTTTCTCCGAGTCGGTGGTCTTTCCCTGTCCGAAAGTGCCGGTAGATGTGGTGATCTCCAAACGTACCTGGGAGGGCCGGTGGGAAAAGATATTCTCTTACCATGTGGATACGGGCAACTATTTCATCAAAAAGGATATGCGCATGGAGTATCCCGTCTATGATGTGTGGACCAGCGGCGAACCTGCCGAAAAGGTGGATGTGGTGATCCTTCCCGACGGCTATACAGAGGAGGAGATGGACCGTTTTGTAGCCGACTGCCGGCAGTTCGAGAAAAATTTCTTCACCTACAGTCCTTACAAAGAGAGTCGCATGAAGTTCAACCTGCGGGCGGTGCTGGCTCCCTCCCCCGGCTCGGGCACCGACATCCCTGCCGAGGATGTGTGGGTGCCGACGATCCTCAACACCAGCTACTATACTTTCGACAGCGAGCGTTACCTGATGACTTATGACTACAAGCGGGTGCGTGACCTGGCGGCCAACGCTCCCTACGACCAGATCTATATCCTCGTCAACAGCGATAAGTACGGCGGCGGGGCTATCTACAATTTTTACAATGTGGCGGTCAACGGCAACATGAAATCGGCCAAGATACTGATCCATGAGTTTGGTCATGGCTTCGCCGGCCTGGGGGATGAGTACGGTCCCGACGAGACCTACGGCGAGTTCTACAATACGAAGGTGGAACCGTGGGAGCCCAACCTCACCACCCTCGTGCATTTTGAGCGGAAGTGGAAAGACATGGTGGCCGACACCGTCCCGGTGCCTACACCCGACATTGAGAAGTACTACCCTGTGGTGGGTGTCTTCGAGGGGGGTGGTTATATGAACAAGGGGATGTACCGTCCCATGCACGACTGTCTGATGAACACCTTCAACGGCGATGTTTTCTGTCCCGTCTGCCGGAGGGCCATCCTGCGGATGATCGACTTCTATACGCGGTGATACCCTGCCCGGGGTCAGTGGGCGGCAGCTCTCTTTGGTGAGGTCTCCAGGTCGTGGATCTGTTCCGTGGCCATGCGCAGGGCCTCACGGGCGAACTGCTGCGTCTGTCTGCCGAGGTATTTCTCCAGCTCCTGCGGGTCGTTGCGGGCGATAATAGCCGCCTGCCGGGTGAGGGTGGGCATGAGGCTGAGCTCTTTCCGTTCAAACTCTTTCCTTTGTGCCTGCCATTGTTTCATCAGCGAGGGGTAGTGCTCCCAGGAGAGATCCGTAAGTTTTTTGAAGACCCAGAAAGCCGACAGTGCGTCGTAGTGGTCCGGCGCCCGCTCATACCCCCGGGGGATCGCATCCACGCCGAAAAAGACAGGTATGTATACGGCCGTGAGGGGTGTGCTCAGGCCTGTCCACAGCACGGCGCCGTATGAGGCCGGCAGGCCGGGGGTGAGGGTGATGACGTCGGTATGTACACAGCGGCGGTCGGCGATGGCGCGCGGCGGATGGCTGCGGTTGGCGGGGGAGAAGAGGTCATAGGGGGTTCCCTGGTAGTGATCCCGCAGCACGTCGAAGCACTCCTGCAGCGTGATCTTGTGCTCCGGCAGGTGCAGGTGGCCGGGGAGGGTGTCGCCGGGGGTGGCGGGGTGCGTGGAGCCCAGGAGGAGGGCGGCACGCCACAGACGCAGCGTGTTGTAACGGTTGTCGCCGTAACGCCTGGCACGGCCGCCCCCGAAAAAGCGGGCGAAAGGAAAGAGGCCCTGCCGGTCGTAGCCCTCCGCCGCGGCCAGCTGACGCAGACGCTGCGAGCAGAGGAAACGGCTCGTGTCGCTCAGGTCGACGCGGGAGAGGTTATAGCTGTTGGCCGCCACGAAGAAAGCGCCGGGAGGGATACGCATGGCTGCCCAGGCGTGGCCGCCGCCGCTCTCCAGGTACCACATCTCCTGCGCGTCGGCGATGCCCACGCCGCTGGGATAGCCTATGCCGTAACGGTCGTAACACTCACCGATGATCCTGACACACTCGCGGGCCGTGCGGGCATGCTGCAGGGCGAAGTAACGGATGCCGCCACCCAGACCGCCTTTCACGAGAGGATCGGCCTCCTCGGCACGGCGGCTGCGGTCGGCCTTGAGCGACAGACCGCCGGCGACGGCCACGCCATGCTCGTTGACAGCCACAGCATCGCCCTCGGCAAAGCCTTTGTTGGTCTGCAGGATGAGCATGCTGTACGGCGGACCGTAGCCGGGCGCCGCACCGGGGAAGATGTTCATCGTATCGCCGGCAGGCACACGCACCAGCATAGAGGCCTCGGTGCCCGTAAGGTCGTTGTTGTGCGCCAGCAGCACCTGCCCCGTAGCGGAAGCTTCAGGCCCCACCATGATCAGGAAACACTCCTGTTGCTGGGCCGTGACCTGCGTGAAGAAGAGCAATGAGAAAGGAAGGAACAATATTCCTTTCAGAATAGCTGAAACACGGATATCCCGGGATAATCTTTTCATGGTCAGATAATTATCTGAAGGTGAACGTTTTTGTCTTTCCTGCCGGGATGTATATCTCCGGAAGACCGGGAAAATAGTTCTGCCCCAGCGGCTTCGGCAGGTCCGTCTCATGGTCGGTCATCACTTTGACGGTGGCATCTGCCTGTGTGGGGTTGCGGAGGGTCACGGCCACACCTTTCCGGGTCTTTTTTATCTTCTCCACCTCTATGTTGTCGAACGCCCGGACAAAGCCTCTCTCGGGGATCACATAGAGGCCCGGGATCTCCACGTAGGTGAGCATGAGGCTGGTCTCGGCCCAGGTGGAGCCGTAGAACACCTCGCCGATGCCTTCGAGCCAGTCGGTGGTGTTGACACGCTCGTTGATAAAGCCGTAGGGGATATCTTTCATGGGTCGCAGCGGGTGGACCAGGTACTGCGGCATGTTGTGGGCGATGTCATACAGCAGGTCGATGTAGAAGGTGTCGCCGGTGGCGCGGTAGAGCTTGAGCAATCCCACGCCCGAGTGTGTGCAGATGCCGGGGGCGCCGTGTTTGTTCTGCGTGTTGGCGTTCACCGCCCCGACAGAGTGCATGCCCAGCCGCCCGAAGAGGGAGGAGGCGGGGAAGTCGTAGTTGTAGGAGATCACCCAGGTGGAGAACTGGCGGGCCATCTCGCCGCCGTAGCCGACCCATTTCCTGTCGCCGGTGGTCTCGTAGAGCACCGTGAAGCTCTCGATCATCGCATAGCTCGACTCGCTGTCGAAGTTTTGCAGCGCATCACCCACGCCGCCGTATACCAGACCCTTCGTGACATAGTTGTCATAAAAATATTTGCCGGCCTGCTGCGCGACGGTCAGGTACTTATCTTCCCCGAAATACTGTGAGGCCAGGCAGAGCGCTGCCGGCACGATGGCGCCGGCGGTAGAGCCGCCGATGACGATCCGGCCCGTTTTGATGTCTATGTACTGGCCGAACTGTCCGTTCTCCTCCCACAGCTTCACAAAAGCATCTGCCACGGTGCGTGTGCCCTCTTCCCACGACCTCTTCACCGGGATCCCCAGTTTCTTCATCAGCATGAGCTGCTTGAGGATGTAATAGAGGCCGTCGCCGCTCTTGCGCACCAGGTGGAGATATTTTGTATATACATGGCGCGGGTCGTCGCCATACCATATATGACCGTCTTTCCCGGTGCCCCAGAAGAAGCCGGAGGGGGCGATGCCGGCGGGGAAGAGCCAGTCGAAGTTGCGCAGCACATTGTGGCGGGTGGAGTCGCTGCCGGCCATCAGGAGAGGATAGGTGGAGATCATACCGCCCGTCCAGCCGATCTGCCAGTCCTGAAAGATATTCTCCCGCAGGCCGACGGAGTAGTATCCCCAGTCGGGAACAAAATTCATCGTGTTGAACTTTTCCTCCTGCACGGGGAAGGCGGCCGAGTAGGGCAGTACGGTGGCCGGCGTGCGGTCCATGGGCAGATCCTTGCGTATGGCGGCGAAGCGGTCGAAAAGATCCTGCACCCGTTCTGCCGCAAAACGATACAGCCGGAAGCGGATCATCACGGTGTCGCCGGCACGGAAGGTGGCCGGCACATCGTCGGAAGGATACTGCATGTCGCAGATGCGGTATTTATACTGTTCTCTCACCAGGGGTGAGGTGATCAGGATCCGCGCCGTACGGCGGTCCTCCTCTTCCTCGATGTTGATGCCGTAATCGCCGTAGCGGTTGCCCTGCCATGTGAGCAGGAAGAAACCGCTTTTCTTTTCCGGGGCATAGAAACCGATCGAGGGAGTGGTCATGTCGCCGCTGCGCTGCTGTATGGCCGACGGCCCCCGGCGTATGTTTAGACGCGGCACGTCGGAGAGGATGATCGGCATGTTGTCCGCCCGCATGTCACGCTCGTCATAGAGCTTGGGGGAGTAGTTGATCCGCCGCGAGGTGTAGCGGTTGCCGTCGTAAGCAGCGCCGGGCATCAGCACGTAGTTCTTCACCGACCAGTCGTCGAAAACAATACCGGCCGAGAGGGAGGCGTTCTTCATAGCTCCCGACGTGCAGCGGAACAGGACCGTGACATCCGTCGCACCGGTATCCTCCGCTGCTGTGTAGCGTACCTCCACCTGCCACGACGAGCCGGAGAGTGCAACGGTGGTGTCGCTGCCGGGGAAGAGACGGTCCCGGCAGATCAGCTTGTTGTTGAGCGCAGGGTCATATTGCCTGAAGCTGACAAAAAGATCGCCCTGCAGGGGGGAGAGCCACCGGCCCATATCCGTGCTCTGCGCCGGAGCGGCCGCTATGTGGAGGAGCAGAAACAGGGTCAGCAATAAACCTGATAATTTTCCGGAAAAATTTTTCATGGTTGGATCATATTTTTTGTGAT
>CAZYQV010000189.1:0-9666 GCA_964649775.1 uncultured Rikenellaceae bacterium | reverse complement strand
GAGCAAGCCTGCCATGTACCAGACCGAGACGCCGCGGGGGGTGCGCTGCCTCATCTGTCCCAACGAATGTACCCTCAAGGAGGGAGAGTGGAGCGACTGCCGCAACCGCGTCAACATAGGAGGCAAGCTGTACACCATGGCTTACGGCAACCCCTGTGCCGTGCACGTCGACCCTGTCGAGAAAAAACCCCTCAACCATTTCCTGCCCGGCAGCCGGGCTTTCTCCATCGCCACCGCCGGATGTAACCTGGCCTGCCTCAACTGCCAAAACTGGACCATCTCCCAGAAGTCGCCCAAAGAGACCCGCAACTTCGACATGATGCCCGACAAGGTGGTGGCGGGAGCCAGACAATACAAGTGCAGGTCGATCGCTTATACCTACTCCGAGCCCATCACTTTTTACGAATACACCCTCGACACCTCAAAGCTCGCCCATCAGGCAGGCATCCGCAACATCATGGTCTCGGCAGGCTACATCAACGAGAAACCCCTGCGCCAGCTGTGTCAACATATCGATGCGGCCAATATCGACCTGAAATCCTTCAGCGACGAGATCTACATGAAGCTCAACGCCGGCAAGCTGCAGCCAGTGCTCGACGCGCTGAAGATCTTCCACGAAGAGGGCGTCTGGCTGGAGATCACCAACCTCATCGTCCCGGAATGGACCGACGACCTCGACATGATCAGGAGGATGTGCGACTGGCTCTACGACAACGACCTGTATAACTATCCCCTGCACTTTTCCCGTTTCCATCCCGACTACAAGCTGACCCAGCTGCCGCCCACCCCGCTCTCCACCCTGCTACAGGCCCGGGAGATCGCCCAAAAGGCCGGGATCAAATTCGTATATGTAGGCAACGTGCCGGGAGGGAATTACGAGAATACTTACTGTCCCAAATGCCACAAGCTCCTCATCGAACGCAAAGGGTACTTCATCGCTCAAAACCATATCAAAGACGGAAAATGCGAATACTGCGGTGAGCCCATCCCCGGCGTGTGGGAGTGAAAAAGGGTTGAAGGATGACCGGTGAAGGACGACGGGTCATCGGTCATCATGCCAAACGTTTCTCTTCATCCCTACCAGACCGGTACGCATCACGGGGGTGCCGGCGAAGAGTCTTTCAAACTCCGCCTGCGTCATCTTTTCCCAGTCGTCGCGGGTGAGGGTGAGTCGTCCCTCTTGGGGTACGAAATCGGGGATATGGTGGGGTTGTGCTTTGTTGTTCCAGGGACACACCTCCTGGCAGATGTCGCAGCCGAAGGTCTGACCGTGGAAGGGAGGCGTCTCTTCCGGGAAGGTCTCCCCCTTGTATTCTATTGTCCAGTAAGAGATGCAGCGCCGTGCGTCGACGGTGCGATCCGGCAGGATGGCCTGTGTGGGACAGGCATCTATGCAGCGGGTACAGGTGCCGCAGTGGTCCTTCTCCTCTCCGGTGTCGTAAGCCATTTCCAGGGTGGTGACGATCTCGCCGATAAAGAACCAGGAGCCTTTTTTTGTCAGGAGGAGGCTGTTCCTGCCGGTCCAGCCCAGCCCGGCCCTACGTGCCCAGGCCCTTTCCAGCAACGGGGCCGTATCCACGAACACCCGCCCCTCCGCCGGGGCCAGCGTCTCGTTGACCCATGCCAGCAGACCCTTCAGTTTCTTCCGCATCACCTTGTGATAATCCCTGCCCGTGGCATAGCGGGAGATACGCGGGTATCCCCGGTGTTTTTCATAGATCTCCCCGGGATAATAGTTGAGCAGTACGACGATCACGCTTTTACTGCCGGACACCAGCTTTGCCGGATCGAGACGTTTACCGGTGTTGCGGGCCATATAGTCCATCCCCGCATGATGACCTTTCAGCAGCCAGGTGAGGAGCCGCACACGCTCCTCCTCCAGGGGCTCCGCCCGCACGATGCCACAGGCATCAAAGCCCAGCGCCAGCGCTTTGGCACGGATCCTTTCCGTCATCTCTTTACGGGAAATCATAAAACAAAGTAATAAGGAATAAGGCAAAAGGCAAAAGGAATAAGGCAAAAGGCAAAAAGAAAAGACTCAGGCTTCAGCCTTCAATCTTCAAGCATCAAGCTTCGAACTTCCTAAAGCATGCCCAGCATCAGCAGCGCCTCCTCCGACATCATGCTCTTGTCCCACGGCGGGTCGAAGGTGAGCACCAGGTCAAGCTCTTTCACGCCGGGGATCGCCTCGACGCGCTGCTTCACCTCGTTAAGGATCTGGTCGGCAATGGGACAGTTGGGTGCCGTGAGAGTCATCCTGAGCAGCACACTGCCGTCCTCCTTCACATCGATCTCATAGATCAGTCCCAGGTCGTAGATATTGACCTGGGGGATCTCCGGATCGAAAATGTTCTTCAGTGTGGCGACGATCTTCGTCTCCAGCTCAAAAGTATCTACTTTGTTCTCTTCGCTCATGGCTCTGTTCTTTTACTGTTTTGCCGCAAAAGCAATGGCATACATTTTTATCTGTTTGATCATCGACGCCAGGCCGTTGGCCCTTGTGGGAGAAAGGTGCTCCTGCAGTCCGATGCGGTCGAGGAAAGAGGTGTCGGCATCCTTCACCTCGCCGGGCGTATGGCCCGAGAAGACCCGTATCAGCAACGCCACGATACCCCTGGTGATGATGGCATCGCTGTCGGCCGTCAGCACCATCTTACCCTCCTCATCGAGTGCAGCATGCAACCACACCCTCGAGGTACATCCCTCGATAAGGTATTCGTCGGTCTTGTACTTCGGATCGATGGGAGGCAGCTCTTTGCCCAGCTCGATCAGATAGTTGTATTTCTCCATCCAGTCGTCAAAGACACTGAACTCCTCCACGATCTCTTCCTGTATCTCTTTAATACTCATATCACTCATCACTAATCATTCAAAATTCATAAATCAACATTCATAAATCAACATTCAACATCTCTTTCACCTTCAGCAATCCCTGGTACAAACGGTCTGCCTCCTCTTTCGTGTTGTAAAAAGCAAAGGAGGCCCGCACCGTCCCGGGGATGCCGTAGCGGTCCATCAGCGGCTCTGCACAGTGATGGCCTGTACGTACGGCAATGCCCAGCTTGTCCAGGATCATGCCGGTATCGGAGGGATGGATCTCATCAATAAGAAAAGAGAGAATAGCCGTCTTCCGGGGTGCCGTGCCGTAGATCTTCATCCCCGGGATCTGTGAGAGACGTTCCGTGGCATGGTGCAGCAGCTCTTCTTCCCGGGACACTATCTCCTGCATGCCCAGGTTTTTCAGGTAATTGATCGCAGCGGCCATGCCGATGGCGCCGATATAGTTCATCGTCCCCGCCTCAAACTTGAGCGGCAGGTCCTGGTAGGTGGTCTTCTCGAAAGTTACCTTTTTGATCATATCACCCCCGCCCTGCCAGGGGGGCATCTCCTCCAGCCATTTTTCTTTGCCGTACAGTACGCCGATCCCTGTAGGGCCGTATATCTTATGCCCGGAAAAAACATAAAAATCACAATCGAGTGCCTGCACATCGGTAAGACCGTGCTGTACTCCCTGCGCCCCGTCGACGAGCACCGGCACGTTGCAGGCATGGGCTTTTTCGATGATCTCCTTCACCGGGTTGACGGTGCCCAGCACGTTGGACACCTGGGTGAGGGCCAGCAGTTTTGTCTTTGCGGTGATCAGCTCCTCCAGTTTCTCCGTGATCAGTTCGCCCCGCTCATCCACCGGCAGCACCTTCAGCCGTGCCCCTTTCCGTTCGCACAGCATCTGCCACGGCACGATGTTGGCATGGTGCTCCATCTCCGTGACGATGATCTCATCCCCGGCCCCCACATATTTCTCCCCGAAGGAGAAAGCCACAGCATTGATGGAGGAGGTGGTGCCGTGGGTGAAGACGATCTCATGCGTCTCTTTGGCATTGATGAACTTCCTCACCGTCTCACGGGCGGCCTCATACTGCCCGGTGGTCATCAAACTCAGATAATGCCCTCCCCGGTGTACGTTGCCGTTCCGGTGGTTGTAGACACTTTCGATCGTCTCCAGCACGATACGGGGCTTCTGTGTGGTTGCCCCGTTGTCGAGGTACACCAGGGGACGTCCGTTCACCTGCTGATCGAGGATCGGGAAATCATCTCTTATTTGTCGGATGTTCAGCATAACCGTCGGCTTTATTTTTCGTAATCCACCAGGCAGGTATGGCACCTGGGCAACTCGCCCCGCAGACGGCGGTCCACCAGCTCGTGGATGCGGTCGCGCAGCGGCTCGATGCGTATCTCACGGATCACCTCGTGGGCGAAGGCATACATCATCAGCATGCGCGCCTCATACTCGGGGATGCCCCGCGACCGCAAGTAGAAGAGCGCCTCCTCGTCGAGCTGGCCCACCGTGGCGCCGTGGGTACATGTCACGTCGTCGGCATAGATCTCCAGCTGCGGCTTGGTGTTCATGCGGGCCCGGTCCTTCAGCAGGATGTTCTTGTTCACCTGGTAGGCTTCGGTCTTCTGCGCCCCGGGACGCACCAGGATCTTCCCTTCAAAGGCTCCGGTGGCCTCATCATCCAGCACCCCTTTGTAGGTCTGCGTACTCACGCAGCGGGGCGCCGCATGGTCGATGAACAACGAATGGTCCATGTGCTGCGTACGGTCGGTGAGGAAAAGACCATACGCATGGTTCTCAGCCCCCTCGCCGTTGAGACGCACATCCAGGTTGTTGCGTATCATGCCGCCGTGGAGGGAGATCATGTTGGTGGTGACGCGGCTGCTGCGCTCCTGATGGATGAAATAATGGGAGATGTCGGTCATGGTATTGTGTTCGTTCTGCAGGCGCGTGATCCCCAGCGAGCCGTTCTCCCCGACATGGAATTCCTTCACAGCATTGGAAAGCACGCGGTTGTCGGTGAGGGCATGATCACAGATCAGCAACTCCCCCTGAGCGTTCTTCCCGATGATCACCAGGCTGCGGGGCTGCACCATCACATCCCGGTCGCTCTTGATCAGGTTGATCACCTGCACCGGCTTCTCCATCACGGTATTGTCAGGCACATACAGGAAAAAGCCGTCGGCAGCAAAGGTCCTGTTGAGGGCCGCCAGACCATCCGTCGAGACGGCAGCATACCTGTCGAGGTAAGGCCTCACCAGGTCGGGACGCTCCCGCAGGGCCTGCTGCAGACCTCCTGCCACTACGCCGCCGGGGAGCTCACGGAGATGATCCTCTCTCTCAAAATAGAAACCGTTCAGCACCGTAAAGACCCAGGTGTTCAGCGTGGGTATGTCACATCGGAAGATCTCCTCGATACGGAAATCATGATGCTCCGCCTCCAGCAACGGCTGATACGCCCTTTCAAAGAGTGCCTGTATATCCGTATACTTATACCGCTCATCCTTTTTCCCGGGGAGACCGTACTGCATGAACTGCTCCCGCGCCGCCTCCTGCACTTCCCGCAACAGACCGTTGCCGGCAGCCGCAGGGAAACGCTCCAGGATCGCAGTGTCCGGGTTTTTCGGTTTTTTCTTCTCAACGACGATCATAATGTTCCGTTCATGCTGTTCTCAAATTCTTCCTTCAGCCAGTCGTAACCTTTCTCTTCCAGCTCGAGGGCCAGCTCCTTCCCTCCCGACCGGATGATCCGGCCCTTGTAGAGGACATGCACATAGTCGGGCACGATATAGTTCAGCAGCCGCTGGTAATGGGTGATGACAATGGTGGAGGTGTCGGGACGCTTCAGGGCGTTGACCCCCTGGGCCACCACCCGCAGGGCATCGATGTCGAGACCCGAGTCGGTCTCGTCGAGGATGGCCAGCCTCGGCTCCAGCATGGCCATCTGGAAGATCTCGTTCTTCTTCTTCTCCCCGCCGGAGAAACCTTCGTTCACCGAGCGGTTGGTCAGCGCCGAGTCGATGCCCACCAGTTTTTTCTTCTCACGCATCAGCTTCAGGAAGTCGGAAGGCGACATGGGATCCTGCCCGCGGTATTTGCGCTGTTCGTTGATGGCGGCCCGCAGGAAGTTGACCATGCTCACCCCCGGGATCTCCACAGGGTACTGGAAGCTGAGGAAGATCCCTTTCAGGGCCCGCTCCTCGGGAGGCATCCCGAGGATGCTCTCCCCCAGGAAGAGGATATCCCCGTCGGTGACCTCCACGTAATCCCTCCCCACAATGGCCGAGGCCAGGGTGCTCTTGCCCGAGCCGTTGGGCCCCATGATGGCATGCACCTCGCCGGGCTTCACCTCCAGATCGATCCCCTTGAGGATCTCTTTCCCTTCAATGTTCGCATGTAAATTTTTTATTGTCAGCATATCTCTCCTTTTTTACTGGAGACAAGGCGGTGCCTTGTCTTTACGGTTATCATTTCATCACATTATCGCATTATCGCATCATCGCTTCATCGCATCATCGCTTCATCGCATTATCGCATTATCGCATCATCGCTTCATCGCATCATCGCTTCATCATCCCACACTCCCCTCCAGGCTGATCTGCAGCAGCTTTTGCGCCTCCACAGCGAACTCCATCGGCAGCTGGTTGAGCACCTCGCGGGCATAGCCGTTGACGATCATGCCGATGGCATCCTCTGTGGAGATACCCCGCTGGTTGAGGTAGAAGATCTGGTCCTCGCCGATCTTGGAGGTGGTGGCCTCGTGCTCCACCACGGCGCTTTTGTTGCCCACCTCCAGGTAGGGAAAGGTATGGGCGCCGCACCGGTCGCCGATGAGCAGGGAGTCGCACTGCGAGAAGTTGCGGGCGTTCTCGGCTCCTTTCTGCACCTTCACCAGCCCGCGGTAGCTGTTGTTGCTGTGGCCGGCAGAGATGCCTTTCGAGATGATGGTGCTTTTCGTGTTCTTGCCCAGATGGATCATCTTGGTGCCGGTATCGGCCTGCTGATAGTTGTTGGTCACCGCCACCGAATAGAATTCGGCTGTCGAGTGATCCCCTTTGAGGATCGTACTGGGATACTTCCAGGTGATGGCCGAGCCGGTCTCCACCTGCGTCCAGGAGATCCTGGAGTGGTCGCCCTTGCAGATGCCCCTTTTGGTCACAAAGTTGAAGATCCCGCCTTTGCCCTCCTTGTCGCCCGGATACCAGTTCTGTACCGTGGAATATTTCACCTCGGCATTCTCCAGGGCGATGATCTCCACCACGGCGGCATGCAACTGGTTCTCATCACGCATGGGGGCCGTACACCCCTCCAGATAACTGACATAACTATCCTCTTCGGCAATGATGAGGGTACGCTCGAACTGTCCCGTATTGGCCGCATTGATGCGGAAATAGGAAGAGAGCTCCATCGGACTGCGCACGCCCTTCGGGATATAACAGAACGATCCGTCGCTGAAGACGGCAGCATTCAACGCTGCAAAATAATTATCGTTATAAGGCACCACACTGCCCAGGTATTTCTTCACCAGATCGGGATGGTTGCGGATCGCCTCGCTCATCGAACAGAAAATGATACCCAACTCGGCCAGCGTCTCCTGAAAAGTGGTCTTCACCGAGACACTGTCCACAATGGCATCCACCGCCACACCGGCCAGCCGCTCCTGCTCCTCCAGAGGGATGCCCAGCTTCTCAAAGGTCTTCAGCAGCTCAGGATCCACCTCATCCAGGCTCTTCGGCCCTTCCTTCTTTTTCGGTGAAGCATAATAAATGATGTCCTGGTAATCGATCTCCGGGATCTGCAGATGCGCCCACTCCGGCATCTCCATCTCCTTCCATTTGCGATATGCCTTCAAACGGAAATCCAGCATGTACTCCGGCTCCTCCTTGCGCTTCCATATCTCCCGGATCACATCTTCATTCAGACCCCTGGGCAACATATCCATCTCTATGTCGCTGACAAAGCCGTACTTGTATTCACTCTCCGTGACTTCTCTCAATATTTTATCCTGATCTTTTTCCATATCTTTGTCTTCGGATTGGGGAAGAATACTATTTATATTCAATCTAAATTAGGGTGCAAATATAGGGAATTTTCTTATTCACTATTCTTTTTTTCACCAACAGATAAAAATAGCTAAAAAGAGGGACAATCATGGATAAATCACCGGGCAATGGTACAGAGATCTCCGCATACGGGGAATTCGGTCTGATCGAACATCTCACGAAGGGCTTTCCGGTCATGAACAGGGATACAAAAAAAGGCATCGGTGATGATGCGGCGGTGATCTCGCCCCGCAACCGGCAGATGGTGGTGACGACCGACCTGTTGCTGGAGGGGGTACATTTCGATCTGGCCTATACGCCCCTGAAGCACCTGGGGTATAAGGCGGTGGTGGTGAATCTTTCGGATGTATATGCGATGAATGCCGAGCCGCGGCAGATCACGGTATCAGTAGGGGTTTCGTCGCGTTTCAGGGTAGAGCATCTCGAGCAGCTCTACGAAGGCATCCGTCTGGCCTGCGATCATTACGGTGTGGATCTGATAGGAGGGGACACCTCTGCTTCCTACAGCGGGATGGTCATCAGCATCACGGCCCTGGGAAGGGCTGTCCGCGAAGAGCTGGTATACCGTGACGGAGCCGGAGAGAACGATGTCATTTGTGTATCCGGCGACCTGGGAGCGGCCTACATGGGTCTGCAGATCCTGAAAAGGGAAAACAAGCTGTTCCAGGAGGATCCGCAGATACAGCCCGATCTGAGCCGCTATGAGTACATCGTGGGACGGCAGCTCAAGCCGGAGGCACGGCGCGACATCCTCACCCTGCTGAAAGAAAAAGGGGTGAAACCCACCGCCATGATCGACATCTCCGACGGTCTCTCCTCCGACCTGTTGCATATCTGTCATAACTCGAAAAAGGGCTGCCGTATTTACCAGGATAAGATCCCCGTTGATGCAGAGACGGCTGCCACAGCCGAAGAGATGCATATCGAACCGCTCATCGCCGCTCTCAGCGGCGGAGAAGACTATGAGCTGCTCTTCACCGTCTCCGCAAAAGACATGGACAAACTGGCCGGCATCCCGCAGATCACTGCCATCGGATTCATCACCCCGCAGGAAGAGAACCGCATACTGGTCACCTCCTCGGGTGCCGAGACCGCCATCACCGCCCAGGGATGGAACGCGTTCGGAAGCGCGAAGGATGATGCACGAAGCCCGAAGTAATAAAAGAAATATTAATCATCGAGCTTCGGGCTTATTTTTTCGTCATCGCCCCCAGGATCTTTTTCAGCTCTGCGACCTCTTCTTTCAGATCTGCCAGTTCGGCGTTTTCTTTTTTCAGGCGGTCGATCTCCTTTTGCTGCTCCTGCAGGGCTTTCAGCATGGGCGTGACCAGTTTGCTGTAGGAAACCGTCTCCACCTGTCCTTTTTCATTGTAGCTGACAAACAGCGGATTCACCTTTTCCACCTCCTCAGCAATGAGTCCGTATTGCTTGATCCCGGTCTCATCATTCTTATATACAAAACTGACCGGACGGAGCCGGTAGAGCCAGCTCACATCCTCCATATTACGGATCTCTTTTTTATAGCGCCTCGAGGATGAGACGTAACCGATCTTACCGGTATTATCAATGTAAAGATCCCTGTTGCTGGAACCCACCACATCGCTATACACCTGGGGCATCTTGATCTCGCCGTTATCTCTGTTGATGACCAGCCACGGGCCGTACGAGTACAGGATCCCCCGGCCATATATTTTCAGATTGTCCTCTGACCCATCATACAGCATATACATACCAGAGACCCCCATCGGACTCTCTCCCAAAAAGATA
>CAZYQV010000188.1:0-21676 GCA_964649775.1 uncultured Rikenellaceae bacterium | reverse complement strand
CTTCCGGCAACCTCTTCTTTGCCGGCGTTTTTCAAAAATCCCTCTCCTTCGGGGAGCGGGAGATCACCGACAGTGCGGTGCGGAGCCTCTTTGCCGGGCGAACGGATTCGTCGGGCCACATCTTATCACTCACCGTCGCGGCTTCCTGTGACGGCCTGTGTGATCTGCAGGCTTATGTCGTCCGGCCGGGCGGAAGCTCCTGCCTTTTTGTGAGCTGCCGTGGTGACCTCCATGCGGGGGATACGGTGTATGGCTCCCGCGGGGTGCCGCAGCTGGTGATGATCACCCTGGATGCTGCCGGGCAGGTCACCGGCAGCCACCGGCTGATGAAAAAGTTTCAGGGGAGGGTGAAGAGTTCCCTGGCCGATACGGCCGGCGGATATTATCTGGGAGGATGGTTCAGGAAGTGCGACAACGGAAAGAGCAGTAAGAGGGCCCGGGACAAACGGGATGCTTTCGTTATGTATACCGACGGTCGGGGAGCGACGGATTTTTATGTCCTGGGCGGGGCGGGGCAGCAGGAGGTGGACCTCCTCCTGCCGGGTGACAGCGCCCTCCTCATCGGCGGGACTTTCTCGCAGGAGATCACTGCCGGGCGTGAGAGCCTCCGTTGCGAAGAGGGTGTCTCGCTCTTCATGGCCCGTCTCGACAGCAGCGGCATCGGGGCGGTGGAGACCCTCGCCCGTGGCGGGGAGCTCCTCCTCTGCGACGGCGTGGTGACGGACGACCACCGCCTCATACTGGGCGGAGCCTTCGCCGGCAGGATGCGTACCGGCGATACGGCGGTGACCGCCGCAGGATATCATGACGGCTACCTGCTCTTCGCCGGGGAGGAAAAAAGGCAGCTCCTCGTCCTGGCGGGGAGCGGTGACGGCCGCGTGCAGGAGCTGGTGAGAGACAGGAGAGGGCGTATCTTCGTGGCCGGCACCTACCGGGGAACGTTGGTGACGGGAGAAGATACCCTCGACAACGGGGACAGGTCGTGCGGCACCTTCCTGGCCGAGACGGACGGCCAGGCCACCATCCTGTGGGCGCTCCGCCCCGGCGGCGACAGCGACAGGACGCTGGTCACCCTGGCGGCGACGGCCGACCTGCTGCTCTGGACAGGTGGAACATGGCACAGGAGACCGGCAGAGCTGACCGGTGGCAGGAAATGCAGTGACGGCATCTACCTCTCCTCATGGCTGGACCCCTGCACGCTGATGCACTTCGGTCTGCCGGACGATCATTTTTTGTGTGAAGGCCATACCGACACCCTGGACGCCGGAGAGGGGTATGTGTCGTGGCGGTGGGAGCCCGGAGACTATACGGGGAGAAGGCTGCCCGTGAGCGATACGGGGGTTTACCATGTCACGGTCACCGATCAATACGGCTGCACCGCCACGGACAGCATATATGTGAGAGCGGACTCTGTGCGGCTTCGTTTTGATACGCGCGAAGAGATACTGCCGGAAGGATACAACGGCTCTGTCGACCTGACGGTGACCTCCGGGCTGCCGCCGTATACCTTTCTGTGGAATACCGGTGATGTGACAGAAGACCTGAGCGGCCTGCAGGGCGGCGTCTATAGCGTGACGGTGACCGACTCGGCAGGATGTGTTGCTGCAGGTGAGACGGAAGTGACGGTGAGAGATGTGACGGCCGTATATGATCTGGACAATTATCCAAATCCTTTCCGCGAGCTGACACGTATACTGTACTCCTTGCCCGAAGAGACCCCCGTGGAGATCAGCATCTGGGATGTGTCGGGGAAAAAACTGTTTGTGCTGGCGGAGAAAAACGGAAGAAAGGGAGCCCAGTCGTTCGTATGGGCCAGGAAGAACCTTAAAGACGGTGTTTACTACCTGAAGATGCGGTCTCGTTTCGGGGAGATCACCAGGAAGATCATGATCATCAGCAGATAGCCTCAGCGTCAATGATAAGAAAACAGACTCTGATACCACGTATTGCAGGGGCCGCAGTGCCGGCCCTGATCTTTCTCTTCTCGTCTCTTCTGCAGGCACAGCAGGCGGTGGAGGCCCTTGACCATCTCATCCCTCCCTCTCCCGGCGCGGCGGCGCTGACGCAGCAGGCCGCCGCCGGTGTCTCCCTGTATACCGGGACCCCTTCTGTCAATATCCCGATCTGGACGATGAAGGGGGAGGTGGTCTCCGTGCCTGTCTCGCTGAGTTACCACAGCAACGGCATGAAAGTGGGCGAGATCCCCGGCTGGACAGGACTGGGATGGACGCTCCATGCCGGCGGCGCCATCACCCGTGTGGTGCGGGGCACGGCCGACGACCTGCCCAAAGGTTATCTTTCGACGGGAGCTGCCTACCTGCAAGTGGAGCCTTCGGTCTCCTCTCCCTATTATCAATGGAACCCGCCGGGAAGAACACGCGACGACCGCTATGTTTTTCTCAGGGAAGCCGCCATGGGAAGGGTGGACCTCGAACCGGATATCTTCACCTACAGCTTCAACGGTCACAGCGGTCGTTTCCTGCTGGATGGCCGGGGTGTGCCGTTGCTCCTCTCCCCCGGTCATCTGAAGATCACCTACGAACGAGACTACGGGGGCAACATCTCCCGGTGGGAGATCATCGACGATCAGGGGGTGAGGTATGTCTTCGGGGAATACGGCGCTACGGAGAAGACCTATCACTATACGGCCAACGGCTCTCCGTCGCAGGAGTTCAACTCTTCGTGGCATCTGTCGGAGATCAGCTCCCCCAACGGCGAGGATCATTTTTTCTTCCGCTACGGGGAGAGCATGGAAGAACGCAGGTATCCCGTGTCGCTGCTGCGGGAGGGGGTGAGGTATCCTTCGTGGGATGATGTCCGTAAGTATTCTTCCACCACCATCGCAGAGAAGCATATCCGGGAGATCGTACAGTCTTTTAACGGGAATACGCTCACCATCACCTTTGTACCGGAGGTGCTGGAACGCTTCCCCGGCGGCACCATCACGGCCCTGCGGGAGATTATCGTGAACCATCCGGCAGGGGATGCCCTGGACCGCCGCTTTCTCTTCGACTACAGCTTTTTCCCCTCCACAGGGTGCGGTACGGCACAGGATTATCTTCGTCCCTGCAAAAGATTGCGGCTGGACAAGATCACCGAGATGGCGGGAACGCTCCGCAAACCACCCTACCTCTTTTTCTACGACGAACAGCCCCTGCCGCCGCGCGGCTCTTTTGCCAAAGACCTCTGGGGCTACTACAACGGGAAAAAGAACGAGACCCCCGTGCCGGCGGTGACGGTGATCAACGACCATGATACCGCCTCGCTCTCCCTGCACCTCAGGATGGGCAAGCGGGTGAACTTCCGCTGGTTCCGGCGGGCACATATCTCGGTATCATACGTCAGGGAGGGCAGCTGGAAGATCAGCGGTGCCGACAGGTCACCCGATACGGTGGCCGTGCAGGCAGGACTGCTGAAGAGGATCGTTTATCCTACGGGAGGGACGACACTGCTGCAATATGAAGCCAACAAGGTGGGGTATATCATGGCACCGGACAGGGGGAGGCAGACCACCGTGGTGGCGAAAGACAGCGCCCTGGACGGTGAGGTGTTTTATCTGCCTTTTGCCCAGGAGATAAGACTGCAGCCTCTTTTTTACCGGAAAGGGGAGGACGGGGTGATCTCCGAATATGATCGTGTCGATATTTTCCGGCTGAAAGAAGAGGGAGACCGTATGATCTTTTCGGTGAGTTACAGGAAGGTGTCGGAGGAGGCGGCCGGAGGAGAGGCGGAATACCGTCTGTGGCTGGAGAAAGGTTATTACAAGATCGTGGCCGATCCTTATTCCGCCTCTTCGGTGATCATTGCCAGTCTCTTTTATCATCAGAACAGGGTCGACAGGGTGTATCCTGTCTACTCCAATGAGTACGAACAGGCGGTGGTCACCGCCGGCCAGAAGCGTTTCCCCGAAGACAGCAGCTATGCCGTCGTGCAGGATTTTGAGATAGGTTACGAAGATGACCATCTGGTGCATTTCTCCTGGTATTTCCGGAGCGATCAGGCGCCCAATGTGGTCTCCACAGCCACCCTCACCCATCCTTTTACCGTCGTGCAGTTGCTGAAGCTCTCCGGCGAAAGGAAGATCTTTGAACATTTTTTTCCCGTCCATGACAGTGTGCCGTACAACCCTGCCGAGGGTTACCACTGGTCGGGAGAGCAGTTGCTGGAGCTCCCCACCGGCAGGTACCGTCTTGTTTTCCGGCCCCGTGTGCCGGCCGAGGCGGGTTACATCAGGGCCGAATATGAAAAGATGGTCAGCACCCATCCCTGGGCCGTGGTGGGGGGTGTGCGGCTGAGCAGGAAAATAGATCTCGACCGTTACAACGACACGGTGCTGGTGAAAGAGTACCTGTACAATACGGACTATGGGAAGGGAAATGCTTCCAGCGGCGTGCTCATGCACTATCCTCTTTTTTATGAGCAGCCGGAAGACCTGTATTTCCTGGGCACCACGGTCTCCTACAGCGTCTTCCCGCTGAAGGTCTATTCGCTGGCCAGGGTGGAGGATCCGGTGACACAGGGAAATCATATCGGATACAGCATGGTGACGGAGAAGATCCCCGGCAGCGGACGGACAGTGAGCTGTTTTGTCTCGCCCCTCGATTATGCCGACGTCAGCCAGCCGGTATTCCCTTTTGCGCCGGCTACCTCCTTCGACTGGAAAAGGGGTATGCTGAAGGAGAAATTCGTTTTCGGGGAGAATGACAGGCTGCGGGAACATTCCCTCACCCGCTTCAATGCGTTGGATGACTCCGTTTATAATATGGGAGTGCCTGCGGTGAAGGTGGTGCAGCAGGATCCCGACAATCTCTATTCGTGCCGTTATACGGTGAGTCTCCTGCGGACGGGATGGAACCGCCCCCTGCAGCAGGAACACTGGGTCTATGATACCACCGGCCGCCATGCTTTTCATACCCTTGAGACGTTCGGGTACAACAACAGGCATTACCGTCTGGTGCGTCAGACCACCTTCACCAGCGACAGCATGAAGAGGGTGAAAGTGACCACATGTGCGGAAGATGCCGACACCTCCCTGCCCGGCATACAGGCCCTGCTGGCGAAGCACATGACGGGGGTGGTCGTACAGGAGGAGGTGATGGTCGACAGCTCTGTGGTGGAGGGCTACCGTATCTGCTATGGGAAACACGGCAGCCTGGTGGTGCCCGACTCTGTGGCGGTGCTGGAGGGAGCGGCCTACCGTGCCCGTACCTTTTTCGACCGTTATGACAGGCGGGGACGGCTGGTGCAGTATCACCACAGCGGGGATGTCTTCCATGCCGTCAACAGGGACAGATGGGGTCGTCCCGTGGTGAAGGCCGACAATGCTGCGTGGGAGGCCTCCGGCAGCTATCCCCCCACGGCCATGGTCACACGCTACAGCTACGATCCTCTTTTCGGGATGACCTCCGTAGAAGACCCCAACGGCAACGTGACGCGCTACGAGTATGATCCTCTGGGGCGACTGACGGTGGTGCGGGATCCCGGGGGAAGGATCGTGAAAAAGATCTCTTACCAATACCGTCGCTACCGGGGGGACACCACCCGGCCGTTCTACCGGGAGAGCAACGACAGGCCTTCCCTGGCGGCAGACACCATCCTTATCTCCCTGGAGCAGCCTGTACGTAACTGTCCCGTGACCCTCACCGTGGGAGGAGGAGAGCTGGGCACCGGCGCACAGTGGCACTGGTACCGTGACGGCTGTGCCGTGGTGCCGTCGGGGACAGGATCGTCCCTGACGGTCTCTCCAGCAGGCCGGGAGCGCTACTTCGTGCGGGCCGAGGGCACGGTCAACAACACCGCCTGCCGGAGCATCGTCATAGACCCTGTGATGCCGCTCTTCGCCCCCTCCCGCGACAGCCTGACCGTACCCCTTTCGGGGACCACCCGCCCGGTGGTCATCTTCCCGGGATATACGGGCTGTGAGCCCTGGCAGGTGACGGCCGACAGCGGCTGGGTGACCATCATCGAGAAAAATGAGGACAGCTTCACGGTCATGGTGGATGCCGGCGACACGCCCCGGACAGCCCTCCTCATCCTTACGGCAGGAGGCCTGCAGCACCGGATACCTGTCGTACAGGGGACCACGGGAGATGCACTGACACTCACGCTCACCACATCACCCTCTTTCGTGAGCCCCGGCATGGATGTGACGGTCACGGCGACGGTAGAGAACTGTCCTGCTCCCGTTTTTTCATGGATGAAAAAAACAGGTGCCGGCGAGACAAGGATACCTGCAGATGAGAACCATCCCTCACAGGTCATAGTCACGGCAGGGGAGGAGAGTTTTGAGGTGGAGTGTACCGTCACCTGCAGTGACGGACAGACGGAAACCAGATCCGTCAGGATCATGGTGGTGAATTAGGGAGAGGACGAAGAACATTTCCCGGAGCTTTGTTAGTAGATACCTTTACGAACAGGGAAAGGCCGTTCCTGCGGGAAGGAGAGTGATCTCTATGTGCAGGGCATATTTACATGTTTTTTCCCGTCATGTGGGCTCTACGTTGCGATCCTCGAGTTTTTTCAGTGCTGCGTCCGTCACCGACAGGAGCAGATGGAGGTCGGTCTCGCCGGCCAGGGCCAGTCTTTCCAGGATGCGGTGATAAACGGGTCGCGCCGGATGGATGCCCAGGAGGGGGAGCAACCGTACCGTTTTCTCTTTCAGTACACGCCAGGCAGCTTTGTCTCCGGCGGCTGTGTCCCGGGTTTGCGGCGGGATGCCGGAGAGTTCGTAGGCATAGAGCATGACAGCCTGTGCCAGGTTGAGGGAAGGGTAGGGGACTGCCAGCGGCAGGTATGACAGGATGTCACACAGGGCGATCTCTTCGTTGCTCAGTCCCGACGCTTCGCTGCCGAAGAGGATGCCGGCACGCCGGATCATATTTCCCCGTTCCGAGAGAAAGGTTTTCAGCCGGCCGGCCGGGAGATAGTCCTGGCGTATGTTGCGGGGACGGGCAGTGGTGCCGATAATAAAGTCGAGATCCTCTGCCGCCGCTGTCGTCGTGGCAAAGAGCTGGGCCTGCTCGAGGATATCGTTGGCGCCGTGGGCCAGCTTGCGGGCGCCGGAAGAGAGATGGTCTGCCGGGGCGACCAGCCGCAGATGGCCGAACCCCATGGTCTTCAGTGCCCGTGCCGCCGCACCGATATTCTCCGCTACCGCCGGACGGGAAAGAATGAAAAAGATCTCCATCAGTATGACTTTTTGATCCTGAAAGAAAAGAAAAAAATGACAGGTATGAAATTTGTGAGACGGTTTTACTATATTTATTATATAAACAAAAGAATATGGATTTGAAGATTGACGGGAAAGACCTGGACAAGTTCATCATGGTGGGTGACAGGGTGCTGATCAAGCCCCGGACGGAAGAGACCATGACCCCCTCGGGATTATATCTGCCGCCCGGGATGAAAGAACGGGAGAAAATATACAGCGGGTATGTGCTGAAGGTGGGGCCGGGCTACCCCATTCCGGCCGTCGCCGACGAGGACGAGCCCTGGAAAGATAAATCGGAGAATGTTAAATATGTACCGCTGCAGGCAAAGGAGGGAGACCTGGCCGTATACCTGCAGACCAGCGCCTTTGAGATCGAGTTCAACAAACAGAAGTACGTCATCGTACCACAGTCGGCTATCCTCTTCCTGATCCGTGACGAAGAACTGTTCAAATAAGTCCCTGACCCGATGTCCCGGCAGAAGATATACCCCTGCCCTCCGGAGTGCCGTACCTTTGCGGTTCTCTGTGTCGCAGGTGTATAGTGCAACTTCCTCATAACTTTGCGTATGTATATAAAAAAATAGGTATTTAAATATCTATTTAAATACCTATTAAAATGCCTATTTAAATACCTATTTTTCAGGGATGAAGCTTTAGCCCAGAATCCGTGCGGATTTTGGGCTAAACAGGTATGTTCTGCTTTCCTGTTCCCTGCAGGGTCTACCCCTTGGTCTGGGCGAATTTCTCGGCCCAGTAGCGTTCTGCCTCGATAGCGGCCATGGCACCGGTGCCGGCGGCGGTGACAGCCTGACGGTAGACACGGTCCTGCACATCACCGCAGGCGAAGACCCCCTCCACATTGGTACGGGTCGTGCCGGGGATGGTCTTGATATATCCTATGTCGTCGGTTTCGATATACTCCTGGAAGATGTCGGAGTTGGGTTTATGGCCGATGGCCAGGAAGAAGCCGTCGATCCTGATCTTCACCTCTTCTTCTTCGGGGGTTCCTTTTTTCTTTACCAGTACGGCACCTTCGACGACACCGTCGCCGAAGAGATCTTTGGTCTGGTGTTCGAAGAGTATTTCGATGTTGGGGGTGTTCATCACGCGGTGCTGCATGATCTTGGAGGCGCGCAGAAAAGGCTTGCGGACGATCATATAGACTTTGTTGCAGAGGCCGGCGAGGTAGAGGGCTTCTTCGCAGGCGGTGTCACCGCCGCCGACGACGGCCACGTCCTTGCCTTTGTAAAAGAAGCCGTCGCAGGTGGCGCAGGCCGAGACGCCGCTGCCGGCATATTTTTTCTCTGCCTCCAGACCGAGGTATTTGGCAGAGGCTCCTGTGGCGATGATGACCGTGTCGGCCTCGATGATCTTCTTGTCATCGATGGTCACCTGGTGGGGATCCCTGTCGAAGTTGACGGCCGTAGCCATGCCCCAGCGGATGTCTGTGCCGAAACGCTCAGCCTGTTTTTTGAAATCCTCCATCATCTCCGGACCGCTCACTCCTTCCGGGTAGCCGGGGAAGTTTTCCACGTCGGTGGTGGTGGTCAGCTGACCTCCCGGCTCCATGCCCATATACAATACCGGCTCCAGATTGGCACGGGCTGCATAGATGGCTGCCGTATAACCGGCCGGACCCGACCCGATGATCAGGCATTTTACATGTTCTTTTTCCTGCGGAACACTTTTCTTTTCCTGGGAGTCGTCTCCCAGGTCTCCCATAGGCTTGAATAAATCCATAACTATCTGTTTTTATTTATGTTATTATACTTTTTCTTTTTTTGACTGCACAAAAATAGCAGATTTCACCGGATTTGGCCATCCCCTAACAATATCCATACCATTTTTTACTTCCTGAAACTTTTGCAGATTCGAAAGGGATGATTATTTTTGCATCCGCATTTCCTCCGGGGAATGTTGAAGATCGGGATGTAGCTCAGCCAGGTTAGAGTACACGTCTGGGGGGCGTGGGGTCGCGAGTTCGAATCTCGCCATCCCGACCAACCATAAAATGGCCATCCGCCGAAGGCGTGATGGCTTTTTTATTTCGAAGCGCTAAAAGCTCGCTTTTAAGAGCTGAAGAAATAAAAAAGCCTAAAGGCGGAGCCTTTGATGGCCATTTTATGGTTGAATCACCCCCCTCCCGGGATCACGACGAGCGGAGCGAGGAGTAATCTCGCCATCACCCCCCCCCATGGTGTGTAGGGTCGCCCGGAAGCATAAAAAAAAGAGTTCCGCAGAACTCTTTTTTTACGTTGTGTGCCTGCAGTTACGCCTGTATATAGTCTATTTTGTCCTTGCTGTATTTCCCGTATTTCAGTTTGTCGGCAATGGCCCTGAAGGCGTCGATGGTGTATTTTACATCGTCCTCGGTATGTACGGCCGTAGGTATCAGACGGAGCATGATGGTGTCTTTCGGCACCACGGGATAGATAACGATGGAACAGAACACTTTGTGGTTCTCCCGCAGGTCGACCACCAGGTTGGCTCCTTCGAACTCGTTGCCTTCGAGGAAGACGGGGGTCACGGGCGACTCGGTATTGCCGATGTTCATGCCGGCATCTTTCAGCCCCTGTTGCAGCAGGCGGACGATGTTCCACAGGTTTTCCCGCAGCTCAGGCTGGCTCTTGAGCAACTCCAGCCTTTTCATGGCTCCCACGACCATCGGCATGGGGAGTGACTTGGCGAAGATCTGCGACCGCATGTTGAAACGCAGGTAACGCACCACCTCTTTGGTGCTGGCCACAAAGCCGCCGATGCCGGCCATGGCCTTGGCGAAAGTGGCGAAATAAATATCCACCTCATCCTGTACTCCATAGTGAGTGCCGGTGCCAGCACCTTCCGGTCCCATCGTCCCGAAGCCGTGGGCATCGTCCACCAGGATGCGGAAACTGTATTTTTTCTTCAGTTCGACGATGTTATGCAGGTGTCCCAGGTCGCCGGCCATGCCGAAGACCCCTTCGGTGATCAGCAGGATGGCTCCGCCGGTCTGCTGCACGACCCGCTCGGCATGCTTGAGCTGGTTCTCCAGGTTGTCCATGTCATTATGACGGTATACGAACCGTTTGCCCATGTGCAGGCGCAGGCCGTCGAGGATGCAGGCGTGTGACTCCGAGTCGTAGACGATCACATCCTTGCGGTCGACCAGCGCGTCGATGATCGAGAGCATCCCCTGGTAACCATAGTTGAGCAGGTATCCGCTCTCCTTGCCGACGAACGTGGCCAGGTCCTGCTCCAGCTGCTCATGCAGGGAGGTCTGTCCCGACATCATGCGGGCGCCCATGGGATAGGCCAGCCCCCACTCCCTGGCCGCTTCGGCATCCACACGGCGTACTTCGGGGTGATTGGCCAGACCAATATAGTTGTTCAGGCTCCACGTGAGCACTTTCTTGCCACGGAACGTCATCCACGGCTCTATTTCGCCTTCCAGCTTGGGGAACATCATGTATCCGTCGGCATATTCATGGTGTTTGCCGAGGGATGTAGTGCTTATTGTCAGTTTTTCAAATAGGTCCACTTCTTTATCTCTTTTATAGGTTTCAAAATTCGGTGCAAAGTTAGTCTTTTTCTCTCTCTGACAAAAGAAATAACTTTTGCGGCATGTATTTTGCACATTATAATGCCTGAATGGAAAATATTCATTAATTTTGCGCGTTTAAAAATCAATCCCGGAAAGCAGTTAAATGGGTGAACTGAGTATGGTTGGAGGGAAAAAATATTTCCAAACATTTTTACTGATCCTGGTGTTGTTGGCAGGTGTCACGTCGTGTGGCGAGTATGACAAGCTTCTCAAGAGTCAGGATTATGATCTGAAATACAGGAAGGCCAAGGAGTACTACGACCTGGGAAAATACACCCAGGCGGTCGGTCTCATCGAGCAGATCCTGCCTCATTTCCGTGGTACGACCAAGGCGGAGGAGCTGGAGTATCTCCATGCCAAGGCATATTACAACATGGGAGATTATGTGATGGCCAGTCACTATTTCGAGACCTTTGTGCATACTTACCTGAACAGCTCGCATGCCGAGGAGGCGGATTTCCTGATGGGATATTGTTATTATATGCTCTCGCCGCGTCCCGAGCTGGACCAGCGCTATACCTACAATGCCCTGAACGCTTTTACCCTGCATGAGACCCGCTACCCTTCGAGCGAATACAACGAACAGATCGACAAACTGACCATCGAGCTGAACAACAAGCTGGCGGAGAAATCCTATCTCAGCGCCAGGCTTTACTATAAGCTGGAGCATTACAAGGCCGCCATAGTAGCCATCGGGAACAGCCTGGAGGACTATCCCGACAGTAAGTTCAGGGAGCAGTTGATGTTCCTGCGGCTCAAGTCGAGGTACTACTATGCCGTGAACAGTGTGAAGTCGAAGCAGCCGGAACGTTTTCAGGAGGCGGTGGATGATTATTATTCGTTCATCGATGAATTCCCGGACAGCAAGTTGCGGAAAGATGCGGAGAAGATCTATAAAAATTCGAACAACTACCTAAGTGCAAAATAATTATTCGTAAATTTAACTGATAAAAAAGATGGATTACAAACGCACAAAAGCACCGGTGACCACGGTCACCCAGGACATTGACCGGTTGGATGAGGTGACGGGCAATATTTATGAGACGGTCGTTATCTGCTCCCGCAGGGCCAATCAGATCGCGATGGACCTGAAGCAGGAGCTGAACAAAAAGCTGGAGGAGTTTGCTTATTATACCGATAATCTGGAGGAGGTGATGGAGAACAAGGAACAGATCGAGATCTCCCGTTTCTATGAGCGTCTTCCCAAACCTACGTCCATCGCCCTGGAGGAGTTCAAGGAGGGGAAGATCTACTTCCGTTATGCCGACGAGGTTGAGGAGAATGCGGAATAGACATTATGCTTAAGGGGAAAAAAATATTGCTGGGTGTCACGGGCAGCATCGCTGCCTACAAGGCTGCTGCGCTGATACGTCTGCTCAGGAAGGAGCGGGCGGATGTGAAGGTGATCATGACCCCGGCGGCAAAAGATTTTATTACTCCCCTTACCTTATCGGTATTGTCGCAGAGCCGCATCTACAGCGAGCCTTTCAATCCGAATTCGGGCAAGTGGTACAGCCATATCGAGCTGGGCCTGTGGGCGGACCTGCTGCTCATCGCGCCGGCCACGGCCTCCACGCTGGGCAAGATGGTGCATGGCATCAGCGACAACCTCCTGCTCACGACGTACCTCTCGGCCCGCTGTCCGGTGATGGTCGCGCCGGCCATGGATGCCGATATGTATGACCATCAGGCCATGCAGGAGAACCTGGAGAAGTTGCGCGAGCGTCATATCAACGTGCTGGCCTCGCCCGAGGGGGAGCTGGCCAGCGGTCTTGCCGGCCGTGGCAGGATGATGGAGCCGGAGGAGATCATCATTGAGTTGAAGAGTTTCTTTGCTCGTCATCCCAAGAAAAAGACCAAGATCGCCGGGAAAAAGATACTCATCACCGCCGGCCCCACATACGAACCCATCGACCCTGTTCGTTACATAGGTAACCACTCTTCGGGAAGGATGGGCATAGCCCTGGCCGAGAAAGCTGTGCAGATGGGCGCTGAGGCTACCCTCATCCTCGGGCCTGTGGACAATGTGATCCTCTCGCCCCGGATACGGGTGATACGGGTGACCACGGCCGACGAGATGTACGAGGCCGCCGTCAAAGAGTTCCCCGACAGCGATGTAGCCATCCTGGCGGCCGCCGTGGCCGACTTCAAGCCGGCGAAGTCGTTCGACAACAAGGTGAAAAGGGACAAGGAAGAACTGGTGCTGCACCTGGTGCCCACACCTGATATAGCTGCAGCCCTGGGCGCGACGAAGACCAATAAACAGATACTGGTAGGCTTTGCGCTCGAGACGGAGAACGAACTGCAGAACGCCATGGAGAAGATACGGAAGAAAAACCTCGATTATATCGTCCTCAACTCCCTCCGCGATGAAGGCGCCGGCTTCGGCTACGATACCAATAAGATCACCATCATCGATAAAGCGGGCAACAGGAAAGAGTATCCTCTCAAGTCAAAGATAGAGGTGGCCGAAGATATCCTGAAGTACTTACAGCAACAGTATTTATGAGAAAAAGTTCTTTTTCTTCGGATGGGACAGGGGTGTCCCGCCTTCCCCTGGCATCTGTGTGGGTGGCCGTACTGTTCCTCCTCTCTTTCACGGCCGTGCATGGCCAGGAGCTCCTGTGCAATGTGTCCATCTCTTCCCAGAAGATCCAGGGTTCTTACCAGGAGAAGTTCCGCAAGATGCAGCAGGACATCTATGAGTTCATGAACAACACTGTCTGGACGAACCATAAGTTCGACCCCAACGAACGTATAGAGTGTACCATGCTGATCAACCTGACCGAGCAGATCTCGTCCGACCAGTTCAAGGGCACCCTCCACATCCAGTCGAGCCGTCCGGTGTACAATACGGGATACAACACCACCATGTTCAACTTCCTCGACAACAACTTCCAGTTCACGTACCTGGAGACCCAGCCGCTCCTGTTTGACGAGACCACCTTCACCTCCAACCTCACCTCCGTGCTGGCCTATTATGCGTATATCATCATCGGCCTGGATTATGACTCTTTCGGCATGCGTGGCGGCACGCCCTTTTTCCTCAAGGCGCAGCAGATCGTCTCCAACGCCCAGAACGCTCCGGAGCCGGGCTGGAAGCCTTTCTCGGGCAAGCGGAACCGCAACCGTTACTGGCTGATACAAAACATCCTCGATGACAACTATGGTCCCGTGCGGGAGTTTATCTACCGTTACGACCGCCTGGGACTGGACGTGATGGAGAGCCAGCTGGCCCAGGGAAGGGCCGAGATAGCCTCGAGCCTTGAACTGCTGAGGAAAGTGTATCGTCTGAAACCGGATCCTTATATGCTTTTCATGAATGTGGTGCTGGATGCCAAGAGGGATGAGATCATCAAGATCTTCTCCGAATCTTTCCCCGATGAGAAGCACAGGGTATACCTGATCATGAAGGAGATTGATCCGGCCAACGTCCAGAAATACGACAGGCTGGTCAAGAGCCAGTGATCTTTTTTCTCCCGGAAATTTTCATTAGCTTTACCTGTTCACAACATCTTTCCTCGAAAAATGCTGAAGACGCTCTTTATCCGTAACTATGCGCTGATCGATGAGCTGGAGATGACGTTCGGGCCGGGGTTGACGATCCTCTCCGGCGAGACGGGCGCCGGCAAGTCGATCATCCTGGGGGCCCTGGACCTGATCACCGGCAAGCGCGCCGATACGTCGGTGCTGATGGACCGGGAGAAGAAGTGTGTGGTGGAGGCCTCTTTTGACATACGTCGTTATGATCTGCAGGCGTTCTTTGAGGAGGAAGATCTGGATTATGAGGAGGTGACCACCGTGCGTCGCGAGATCAGTCCTGCCGGCAAGTCGAGGGCTTTCATCAATGATACGCCTGTGACGCTGAATGTATTGCAGCGGCTGGGTGCCGGCCTGATAGACATCCACTCGCAGCACCAGGGTGTCCTGTTGCAGACGGGAGCTTTTCAGATGAAGGTGCTCGACGCCTTCACGGGGGAGGAGGCGTTGCTGAAGGCTTATCGTGAGACTTACGGGCGTTACCGTGAGACGGAGAAAAGGTACAAAGCCCTCGTCGAGGCGTCGCAGCAGGCGACGGCCGACCTTGACTATTACCGTTTTCAGCATGATGAGCTGCAGGCGGCCGCCCTGAGGGAGGGTGAGCAGGAGGCGCTGGAGCAGGAGACGGAGGTGCTCGAGCATGCCGGCGAGATCAAGCAGACGCTCCTCGCCGCCTGGCACAGCCTCCTGGAGGATGAGCAGGGTGCTGTGGTGGGGCGTCTCAAAGAGATCATCTCCTCGCTCGACAGGATCTCCGGTTATCTTCCCGGCGTGAAAGAGTACCTGGAGCGCATAGAGAGTGCCTATCTCGACCTGCAGGACCTGGCCTCCGAGCTGGAGGTGAAAGGCAATGACATCGAGTTCGACCCTGCACGTGCTGCAGAGGTGCAGGAACGTCTTAACCTGATATGGCATCTGGAGGAGAAACACCGTGTGCCGGATATCGCGGGACTGTTGCAGTTGCAGGAGGAGCTGGCTGCCAGGATAGCACGCATCGCCTCTTACGACAGTGAGATGGCCCGCACGGAGGAGGAGCTGACGGCGCTGCGTGAGCAGGTATGGTCGCTGGGGAAGAAACTCTCGCAGGCCCGCGTGCAGGTGAGCGATAAGATAGAGCGGTCGGTGGCCACCCTGCTGCGTGAGCTGGGCATCCCGGCAGCCCGTTTCCGGATCAGGATAGAGCAGGAGGACGAGCCCGGCCCCAACGGCTTCGACAAGGTCTCTTTCCTCTTCTCCGCCAACAGGGAGACGCCGCCGCGGGAGATCGCACGGGTGGCCTCCGGCGGTGAGCTGTCACGCCTCATGCTGAGCCTCAAGTCACTCCTCACCGAGACCTCCGGCCTGCCCACCATCATCTTCGACGAGATAGACAGCGGCATCTCGGGCGACATAGCCGACCGTGTGGGGGGCATCATCGCACGCATGGGGGAGAAGATGCAGGTGGTCAATATCACCCACCTGCCGCAGATCGCCAGCAAAGGGAAAGACCATTATCTGGTATATAAAACCGACGAGGACGGCAAGACTCGCACCCGGGTGAAAAAACTTACCCCAGAAGAGCGGGTCACCGAGATCGCCAAGCTGCTGAGCGGCCGAGAGCTGTCGGAAGCAGCCTTTATGAATGCCCGTGAGCTGCTCGCCGCCGCAAAAAACTAATCTTCGTGTTTCTCGCCGGTGACGAACTTCCAGCCGCTGATCATCGAGGAGGCTACGCCTGTCCTTTCCACATAGTCATGATAGAAGACCAGATAGATGTGGATCATCGCAAAGACGACGAAGATCCACATGAGGATGTGGTGGATGTGACGGGCGGCCATATCCCCTCCCACCAGGGGGATGAACCAGGCAAAGAGCTGCGGGAACCACGAGGTGCTCATGGCTGCATACATGCCGAAGCCGGTGAGGCACTGCAGCAGAAAGGCCAGGAACATGACGAAGTAGGTGAAGCTGGCCAGGGCATTGTGACCCTCCGACTCGAACGACCAGGTCTTCAGCTGCAGGATGTCCACCTTCAGCACTTCACTGATCTCTTTCCACTGACGCTTCGTGTAAGGGACGAAATTCCACCATTTGGAATATTTGTTGCCCACAAAAGCCCAGTACAGACGCAGCACGAAGTTGAAGAAGAAGAGGTAGGAGAACACGAAATGGATGAAGCGGTTGATGCCGAACCAGTAGTTGGCATAGGCTTCGGTGCCGTGCTGTATGGCCGGCGGGTTGCCGATGATATATCCTGTGACGATGAGCACGAGGATGCACGTGGCATTCACCCAGTGATAGAACCTTACCGGTATCTCCCAGACATATTTTCGTTTTATTTTAGCCATTGCTTTTCTCGTTTTGCCGGGAGGAGGTGACGCTCTCTCCCGGGAATGGTTAAGATCCTTTACACATATCAGAAGACCTGTACCTGATGTACATAGGTTCCTTTTTCATCGTACAGATGAACGGCGCAGGCGATGCAGGGGTCGAAGGAGTGTATGGTACGCAGGATCTCCAGCGGCTTCTCCGCGTCGGCCACGGGCGTGCCCACGAGGGCGGCCTCGTAGGCCGACCGCTGGCCTTTGGGGTCGCGGGGGGAGGCATTCCACGTGCTGGGGACGACCATCTGGTAGTTGTCGATGAGGCCGTCTTTGATGCGTATCCAGTGGGCCAGGGCGCCGCGCGGCGCCTCGCTCATGCCTACCCCTCTGGCTTCGGAGGGCCACATCTCCGGCTCCCACTTTTCATTGTTGAAGGTGCGGTAGTCGCCGGTGCGGATGTTCTCCAGCAGCTGGTTGTAGAACTCGAGGGCCCAGCCGGCGACGAGCTTGGTCTCCAGCCCCCGGGCCGCCGTGCGCCCCAGCGTGGAGAAAAGGGCCTCCACGGGCACCTCCAGCTTCTTCAGGGCGAAGTCGACCACCTCTTTGAACTCGTCCCTGCCGGAGGCATAGCCTACCAGCACCCGTGCCAGAGGCCCCACCTCCATGGGTTGACCTTTCCAGCGGGGGGTCTTGAGCCAGCTGTACTTGCCCTCGACGTTGAGCTGGTCATAAGGCGGCTCGGGACCGGTGAAGTTGAAAGTGGTCTCGCCGTCCCACGGGTGCCTTCCCTCCTGGTCGCCGCCGCTGTACTCATACCAGGAGTGGGCGATGTACTCCTGTATCTCGTCGGCGCTGGTGCCGTCCACGTCGATCACCTCGTTGAGGTTGCGGTTCATGATGATGCCCCGCGGGAACTTGAAGAGCTTGGTGTCGCGGATGCCTCCCATGGGCAGGTCGCCGTAAGCCATGTAGTTCTTCAGTCCGCTGCCGATGGCACCCCAATCCTTATAGAAGGAGGCTACGGCCAGCAGGTCGGGGATATAGACCTGCTCGATGAAGGTTTTGGCCTGCTTCAGCAGGGTGCCGATCATGGCGAGCCGTTCCGCATTGAGGGCGTTCTCCTCGTCGATGTTGATGGCGCAGGGCACGCCGCCCACGAGGTAGTTGGGATGAGGGTTCTTGCCGCCCAGGATGGTGTGTATCTTGACGATCTCTTTCTGCCACTCCAGGGCTTCGAGGTAATGGGCTACGCCCAGCAGGTTGACCTCCGGCGGCAGCTTATAGGCTTTATGGCCCCAGTAGCCGTTCTGGAAGATGCCCAGCTGGCCGCTCTCCACAAAACGGGTGAGACGTTTCTGCAGGTCGCTGAAGTATCCTGTGGAGCTTTTGGGCCAGTTAGAGATAGCCATGGCGAGGCGGGAGGTCGCGGCAGGATCGGCCTTCAGGGCCGACACCACATCCACCCAGTCGAGGGCATGCAGGTGGTAAAAATGCACCACATGGTCGTGCATGTACTGTGTGACGAACATGAGGTTGCGGATAATCTCGGCATTGGGAGGGATGACGATGTCCAGGGCATCCTCGACACAACGCACCGAGGCGAGGGCGTGGACGGTGGTACATACGCCGCATACACGCTCGGTGAAAGCCCAGGCATCGCGCGGGTCCCTGCCCCTGAGGATCTTCTCTATGCCCCGCACCATGGTGCCGGAGCTGTAAGCATCGACGATACGGCCGTCCCTGATCTCTACTTCGACACGCAGATGTCCTTCGATGCGGGTGATGGGGTCTACTACGATTCTTTTAGCCATGATAACCTCCTTTTTTATTCATTATCTTCTTCTTCGGGGTTGATGATCCCTTTGCGGATCATTTTGCGTTTGCGTATGTTGGTCGCTATCGCATGGGCGGTGATGCCTGCTGCGGTGACGGCGCCGATGGCGAGGCCTATGTCGTCGGCGGTGGTCTCCACACCGAAGCCCGGGAAGCTGGCCAGGTGGTGATAGAAAGGACCGTTGTCCCAGAAGTTGGCCTCGCTGCAGCCTATGCAGGGGTGGCCCGACTGTATGGGGAAGCTGACGCCGTTGTTCCAGCGTATCACACCGCAGGAGTTGTACGTGACAGGCCCGCGGCAGCCCATCTTATAGAGACAGTAGCCTCTCCGGGCGTTCTCGTCGTCGAAGGTCTCGACGAAGAGGCCGGCGTCGAAGTTGGGCCGGCGGTAGCAGGTGTCGTGGACCCTCCGTGAGAAGAACGCTTTGGGACGTCCCAGACCGTCGAGCTCGGGGAAACGGTTGAACGTGAGCAGGTGGACAACCACCCCGGCCATCACCTCAGCAATGGGAGGACAGCCCTGCACGTTGATGATGGGCTTGCCCCGCACCAGCTTATGGACGGGCGTAGCTCCCGTAGGATTGGGAGCAGCCCCCTGCACACATCCCGAGACGGCACAGTTGCCCCAGGCGAGGATGCCCTTGCACCCTGCGGCTGCCTCCTGCAGGATATCATAGGCCGTACGGCCGCCGATACAGCAATAGGCTTTGTTCTTCACCGGCACCGAGCCCTCCACCATCAGCACATACTCCCCCTTATACTTTTCCATGGTGCCGTGAAGATTCTCTTCGGCCTGATGGCCGGCGGCAGCCATCAAAGTCTCGGTGTAGTCGAGAGACACCTTGTCGAGAAGGATGTCGGCGACAATGGGATGAGAAGAGCGGATGAACGACTCACTGCAGCAGGTACACTCCTGGAAGTGGAGCCAGAGAATAGGTATGCGGGGCTTGGTCTCCATGGCCCTGGCGATCTGCCCTACACCGCTGTACTCAAGGCCGAGAAGAGCACCCATCATGCCGCAGAACCTGAGGAAATCACGCCGCGAGTAGCCTTTCGCGATGATCTCCTCATACATGGTTGGTCTTTTTTCTGACATAACGATTGGTTTTAGTTAATAATTGGTCTGACGATCTCGCATATTGTTGCATTTGAAGATTTCGTCGATGATGATATGGCCCCGGATGAGCACTTTCTCTCCCAGCCTGTATTCCGGGAGGTTTTCCGGGATGATCACTTCCAGAAGCTGCCCCGAACAGTTGATCTTCACATGATATTTCTGCTCTTTTCCTATCATGCTCACAACCTCTCCCGACCAGATGAAATCGATCTTGTTCACAGCACAGGTTTTGCCTTTAGTAAGTCAAAGGATATGCCATGATCCGGGCTGAAGTCCCGGGCGGTCTGTATGCAGGTGATGTAGAGAGGGTTGTGTGGAAGAGGTCCGGGGTGTCAAAGAGAAAAAGAGGACGGGAAGAGCAGGCATATCTGTGGTTTTCCGTGATCTTCCCTGCGAAAATCCGCAAACAATGTGTCAGGAACTCCGTTTGCTCAGGGAGTGCTCCTGCGGCGGCGCACATTGCCGGGGGGAGCCGGAATATTTTGCCACTTTGTCGCGGAAGGTGGATAGGCTGATCTTCAGCAGACGGGCTGCCTCCGACTGGTTGCCGCCGGCTTTTCTGAGGGCTTCGAAGACAAGGTTGCTCTCGACACAACTGACGATATCGGAGAGTTTCAGTCCCCTGATCAGGAAGCACGACCTGCAGGCGTCGACGATCTGGTCGATGGCCGAGTCGTAGATGATCTCGGGCGGCAGGTCGGTGCGGGTCACCCTGCCCGAGGAGAGAGCGATGACGCGTTGCACCACGTTGCGCAGCTCCCGCACGTTGCCCGGCCAGTGGTAAGCCATCATGGCCGACATGGCCTCGGCGGTGAAACGGATCTTGCTCTCATCACCATACTGCCGGATGAAATAATCCGTCAGCAGGGGGATGTCTTCCCTGCGCTCACGCAAGGGAGGGATGGTGAAGGGTATGACGTTGAGGCGGTAGAAGAGGTCTTTGCGGAACGACCGTTTTTTGACGATCTCCTCCAGAGGGACCTTGGAGGCGGAGATGATCCTTACATCCACAGCGATGGGCTTCGAGCCGCCCACGCGCCTGAACTCGCGGTTCTCGAGAAAACGCAGCAGCTTGATCTGCATGTCGAGGGGCACGTCGTCGATATCATCAAGGAAGATGCTGCCGGTATGGGCCAGCTCGAACAGTCCTTTTTTGTTCTCCCGCGCTCCGGTGAAAGCGCCTTTTTCGTGGCCGAACAGCTCGCTGGGCAGCAGCTCGGAAGGGACGGCCGAGAGGCTTATCTTGATCAGGGGACGGGAGGCACGGTTGCTGGTCAGGTGGATGTATTCGGCCAGGATCTCTTTCCCTACACCGGTCTCGCCGATGAGCAGGATGGTGGAATCCGTAACGGCCACCCTGTCGATGCGGCTGATCATCGTCCGCATGGCATCATTGCGTGTGATGATATGAACAGACCCGGGGGGTGCCATGATCTCTCTTTTTTGTCCGGCAGGGCGGGAGCCTATCCTCCGGGAGGCTCCTCTGCAGAGAGCTCACCCATCTCCCGCAGAGCCTCGAGGGTGAGCCTTGCCTCCTCCTCATCGATCTTGTTGAGTGCCATCCCTACATGCGCCAGCACATAATCCCCTTCGTGTACCTCGCCGGGGAGCCACTGGATACAGATATTGGTCACCATGCCGTCGAAGTCGACCCTGGCCATTTTCATGTCGGGGTCGGAATCGTCGATGGAAAGGATCTTGCCCGGTATAGCCAAACACATAGATTGCTTATTTGATCCAAATGTAACAAAATATTAAGAAAAGCACCATGACAAAAAACAGGTTTCCCGTGGAGGGATCCTCTTTCAGAGGAGCCGGGAAATGATCTTGCGGACCTCTTTTTCGATGAGAGGGAGGCTCTTTTTCAGCGGGGGTGACAGTTCTGTGTCGAGGTTGTCGCCGGGGAGGATGGCGATGGTGACCAGCCATATCGCCGGCAGTGATTCGAGGAGGGCTGCCGATTCAATAAGGTCGCGGAGGCCTATGTCGTGGGCTCCCAGGGTGCGGGGGAAGTCGGAGGCATAACGGGGTTTTCTGACACGTATCGTCCCGGGGGGATCATTTTCGATGGTCGCATCGATGATGATCACCGG